>DASYVZ010000055.1:0-1992 GCA_035936515.1 Solirubrobacteraceae bacterium
GCGCAGGACCGGCCGCTCGCGATCCTGCGCATGGATACGCCCGGCGGCCTCGACCGCTCGATGCGCGCGATCGTGCGCGCGATCCTCGACGCGCCGCTGCCGGTCGTCGTGCACGTCGCGCCCGACGGCGCCCGCGCCGCCTCCGCGGGGCTGTTCGTCACGATGGCCGCCGACGTGGCTGCGATGGCGCCGCAGACGAACATCGGCTCGGCGACCCCGATCAGCCTCAGCGGCGGCGAGCCCGACGAGGTGCTGGGGCGCAAGATCCGCAACGACGCCGCCGCCTACGTCCGCGCGCTCGCCGAGGCGCACGAACGCAATGCCGACCTGGCCGAGGAGATGGTGCGCGAGGCAGTGAACGTCCCCGCCCGGACGGCGCTGCGACGCAACCTGATCGAGATCGTCGCGGGCACGGAGCGCGCGCTGCTCGCCGAGCTCGATGGGCTGGAGGTGCCGGGGCCCAAGCGCCAGACGCTCGATACCGCCGGGCTGCAGGTGGAGCGGCGCGACATGCCCCTGCACTACGAGATCCGGCAGGTCCTCGTCAACCCGACGGTCGCCTACCTGCTGCTCATGGGGGGGCTGCTCGGGCTTGCCCTCGAGCTCTTGAGCCCGGGCCTCGGCCCCGGCGTCATCGGCGCCGTCGCGTTCGTGCTCGGCCTCTACGGCTCGGCGCAGCTGCCGGTGACGGCCGCCGGGCTGCTCCTGCTCGTGCTGGCTATCGGCCTGCTTGCGGCCGAGACGCAGGTGCCCAGCTTCGGCGTGCTCGGGATCGCGGGGATCGCGGCGCTCGTCGCAGGCGGGCTGCTGCTCTACGACACGGACTCCGAGGTCTTCCGGGTCTCCGTGCCGATCGCGGCGGCGACCGGCGTCGCGTTGGGCAGCTTCACGCTCTTCGCCGCGTCCAAGGCGCTCGCGCTTCGGCGCACGCCGGCGCACGGAGGTGCCGAGGATCTCATCGGCAAGCACGGCACCGTCCGGGCGGCGCTCGATCCGATCGGCCAGATCTATGTCGACGGCGCCCTCTGGCGTGCACGTCTCAGCGATCCCGACGAACGCGTCCCGGAGGGCGAGGGCGTGCGCGTGCTGGCCATCGACGGCCTGACCCTCACCGTTGCCCCTGACCCGAAGGAGTCCCCATGAGCCCGCTCTACGTCGTGATCGGCGTCGCGTTCGTCGCGACGATCCTGCTCGCGTCGGCAATCCGCATCCTGCGCGAGTACGAGCGCGGGGTCGTGTTCCGCCTCGGTCGCCTGCTGGGCGAGAAGGGTCCCGGCCTGATCCTGCTCATCCCCGTCATCGACAAGATGGTCCGCGTCGACCTGCGCACGATCACCCTGAACATCCCGCCCCAGGAGGTCATCACGCGCGACAACGTCCCGGCGCGGGTCAACGCGGTCGCGTACTTCAAGATCATCAACGCAGTCGACAGCGTGGTGAACGTCGAGGACTACCTGCAGGCGACGTCGCAGATCTCGCAGACGACGCTGCGCTCGGTCCTCGGCAAGGCCGATCTGGACACGCTGCTCGCGGAGCGCGAACGCCTCAACGAGGATCTGCAGCAGATCATCGACGAGCAGACCGAGCCGTGGGGCGTGAAGGTCTCCGTCGTCGAGATCAAGGACGTCGAGATCCCGGCCGACATGCAGCGGGCGATGGCGCGGCAGGCGGAGGCCGAGCGAAACCGCCGGGCGCGCGTCATCAACGCCGAGGGCGAGTTTCAGGCGTCGGAGCGCATCTCCGACGCGGCGGAGGTCATCTCGAGAAACCCCGGCGGCCTGCAACTGCGCTACCTGCAGACGCTCGCCGACCTCGGCGTCAACCAGAACACCACGATCGTGTTCCCGGTGCCGATCGAGATGATGAAGGGCCTCGGCAAGTTGCTCGGGGACGACGACGCGCGGGAGCGCCCGGAGGCGCCGCGCGCCGGCGACTAGAGCGCGCGGGCGTCAGTCCGCCGCTGGGCCGGGCGCCGGCCCGTCGGTCTCCGTC
>DASYVZ010000056.1:0-2635 GCA_035936515.1 Solirubrobacteraceae bacterium
GAGCAGCTCGGCGAGCGCGGACACGAGCCGCTCCTGCGGCTCGCGCTGCGCGCCGACGCCCATGACCCCGATCCGCCACAGCCGGCCGGCCAGCGGGCCCACGCCGCCGGAGATCTCGATGCCGTGGTCGAGCAGCAGGCCCTTGCGGACGGCGGCCTCGTCGATGCCGTCCGGCGGCGTGACGGCCAGCAGCGGGTGCAGCTGCTCGCCGTCGGGCGCCAGGCGCTCGCAGCCGAAGACGCCGAGCGCGTCGCGCAACGCATGGTGGGCGCGGCGGTGGCGCTCCCACGTCGTCGGCAGCCACTCGTCGGCGACGGCGATGCGCAGCGCCTCGCGCAGCGCGTAGACCATGTTGATCGGCGCGGTGTGGTGGTAGCTGCGCGCCGTGCCGTCGCCGGACGTCGTGTCGGGATTCCAGTACCCGAGCACGAGCGACAGGTCGAAGTACCACGAGGGCCCGGGGCTCTCGCGGGCCTCGAGCTTGGCGATCGCCCGCTCGCCCGCCGTGAACGGCGCCAGCCCCGGCGGGCAGTTCAGGCACTTCTGGGTGCCGGAGAAGGCCGCGTCGATCCCCGCGTCGTCGACGCGCAGGGGGTGGCCGCCGAGCGACGTCACGCAGTCGACGAGCAGCAGCGCGTCGCGGTCGCGGCAGGCGGCGGCGAGACCTTCCAGCGGCTGCGCGACGCCGGTCGAGGTCTCGCCGTGGACGACGACGATCGCGTGCGTGCGAGCGTCGTCCGCAACCGCGACGAGCTGCTCGACCGGGACGGCGCGGCCCCATTCGGCCTTGACCTGGACGACGTCCGCTCCCGCGCGCGCGAGCTCGTCGGCCATCCGCTCGCCGAACAGGCCGTTGACCCCGCACACGACGCGGTCGCCGGCATCGACGAAGTTCGCCACGAGCGCCTCCATCCCGGCGCTGCCGGTGCCGGAGATCGGCAGCGTCACGAGGTTCTCGGTGCCGAACGCCTCGCGCATGAGCGTGATCGTCTCGCCCATGATGTCCGCGAAGGCCGGATCCATGTGGCCGATCGTCGGCTGTGCGAGCGCGGCGAGAACCCGGGCCGGAACCGGGCTCGGGCCCGACCCGAGCAGCAGTCGCTCGGGGATCTCGGTCACGGGCGCGGCGTCGATGTCGGTGCTCATGGGGCCTCCACGTCGGGAAAGTGTTGGGCAAGGTGCTCGCGCAGGACGTCGCGGATCCAGCGGCGCTCCTCTGGCGTGGCGATGCGAAATCGCGCCAGCAGCTCCGCCTGCCCTTCGGTCGGGACGCCGAAGATCTCCCAGCGCTCGACGAGCCGCTCGAAGAGGAACTCGATCGCGCGGTGCCAGGAGTCGTCGGTGCTGCGGCGCTGGTCGTGCAGCGTCGAGGCGTACTTGCGACGGGTCAAGGGCGACATCGAGCCCCGCAGCGTGAGGACGTTGCCGTCGGCGTCGCGGTACTCCGTGCTCGGCGCCGAGATCCGTCCCGCTCCTCGGTTGCGCTTGCCCATCCGGATTTCAACAGTAGCGAGGCGCGCTCGGGCGCACCGGCCGCCAGGTGCCCCGTCCGGGGCGCGGCATGCGCCGCCTATCGTCCGTCGCATGAGCTCCACGACCAGGCGGCGCGAGCTCGGGCGCGGTGAGCGCGTCGTGCCCGGCATCTGGCGCCTGCGCCTGCCGCTGCCGTGGCCCGGCGTGCCGCACTGCAACGCCTACGCGGTGGCCGCCGGCGATGGCGTCGTGCTCTTCGATTGCGGCCTGCACGAGCCGGGCTCGCCGGCGCAGCTCGAGCGCGCGATGGCGCAGGTGGGCCTGGCGCTCGCCGACGTGCGGCTGCTCGTCTGCACCCACGCGCACGCCGATCACTACGGCCAGGCGGCGAGCGTCGCGGATGCGAGCGGCTGCGAGCTGTGGATGCACCCCGCCCACGAGCACATGCGCGCCGGGATCGACGATCCTGACGAGCTGCTCGCGCGCCGCCTCGAGGTCGCGCGCCAGAGCGGCGTTCCCGTGCAGCCGCTGCGCGAGTGGTCGCAGTCGGCGCGCGAGCGCGGCAGCGGGATCGCCCGGCTCGTCGAGCCCGACCGCGAGCTGGTCGCCGGCGTTGTCGTGGCGACCGACCTCGGCCGGTGGACCGTCGTCGAGACGCCGGGGCACGCGCCCTCGCACGTGTGCCTGCACCAGCCCGACCACCGCCTGCTCATCTCGGGCGACCACCTCCTCGGCCGCGTCTCGCTGTACTTCGACTACGGCTGGACGCCGGATCCGGTCGGCGAGTTCCTGTCCTCGCTGGACGCGATTGAGGCACTCGACGCGCGCCTTTGCCTGTCGGGCCACGGCCGCACGTTCACCGACGTGCGCGCGCACATCGACGCCAACCGCGCGCTCGTCGCGGAGCGGCTGCAGCGCGTGCGTGCCGCCGTCGCCGACCACGGCCCGGTCACCGCCTACGAGATCGTGCCGCTGCTCTATGGCGAGGCGCTCACGCAGCTGACCGCCGGCTGGTGGCTGCCCGAGACCCTGTGCTACCTGCGCCATCTCGCGGTGACGGGCGCCGTGGTGTCCGCGCAGGAGGGCGAGACCGAGCGCTGGGCGCTCGCGTAGCGCTCGCCCGCTCACCTCGCCGTCTCGCCGCGCGCGGCGTGCGCGTGGG
>DASYVZ010000057.1:0-2915 GCA_035936515.1 Solirubrobacteraceae bacterium
GGCCAGCAGCCGCGCCTGCGCGTCGCGCAGCTCGTCGCCGGCGGCAAAGAGCTCCTGCACGCTCGCGCCCTGCGAGCGCACGACCTGGTTGACCGCCCACGCGGCCAACGACGGCTTGCGCAGCGCGGCCGCCGCGGCGGCCTCGTCGCGACGCTTCTCGGCGCGCAGCGACTTGACGAGCGCGCCTCGCTCGGGGATGAACTGGTCAAGCGGAAGGCCGTAGAGGTCATCGGGTTCCATGGCCGTGGTCATGGTGCCTGCGCAGATCGGGTGTGTCGAATGCGTCGACTCGAGGAGCGGCTACGACGCGGCGCGCGGCGCAGCTGGTGCGCGGGATCGGCACAACGGCTCGCGCGAAGCCCGGTGGCCGCAGCTTCTGGCGGGCGCCGGCGGGGGGCTCCGCCGGTCACGCTCGGGTAGAAGGAACGATCGACGAACTGCATCGCTGAGCGGATGCAAGCGGGGCTTGCGTCGCCTGCGCGCGGATCGCTGGTCGCGGCTCGGGAGATCTCATGAACGAGCGACGTACCGAGGCGCGCCTGCGACCGCGGTGTCGATCCTTCATCGCATGCATGAACGAGCGACACCTGAGCGTCGAGGCGTCACCGATGTGTCGCTCGTTCAGGGCGTCTCGCCCACCGAGGCCGGTTTCACCTCCGTCGCTTCGGCGCAGGGGCGCCCGCGCTTCTCCTCCTCGATGCTGCTGTCGGCGGCGCATGAGCCCGAGGAAGCGGCGGATCGGCAACCACGCGCGCCGCCGCGCCGCGCAGCGCCGCCGAGGCGCCATACTCGGGGCATGGCCAGCCGCGTCGTGCTCTTCTCCACGGATTCCTGCACCTACTGCGAGCACGCCCGATCGCTGCTCAGCAAGCGCGGGGTCGCGTTCGAGGAGGTCGACCTCAGCGAGCATCCGGACCTGCAGGCCGAGCTGACCGAGGTGACCGGCCTGGAGAGTTATCCGCAGATCGTCGTCGACGGCGAGCCGCTCGGCGGCCTCAACGAGTTGCGCGCGGCCGAGAAGAGCGGCGTCATGGCCGCCTGGTCGAGCGCGGGCTGACGACGCGCCGGGCGCTACAGCGGGATGTTGCGGTTGACCGAGCTGGTCGGGTCGCAGCCGTCGAGCATGCGCAGCGCGCCGGCAACCCGCATCCGAGTATGGGCGGGGTCGACGATCTCGTCGATGACGCCCTCGCGAGCGGCGACCTCGGCGGTCAGCGAGTCGCGCTCGTACTCCTCGGCCAGGCGGGCACGCTCGGCGGCCGGATCGTCGGCGGCGGCGATCGCGCGGCGCTGGACGAGGTCGACCGCCTGCGGTCCGCCCATGACACCCAGCTGTGCCTGCGGCCAGGCGAGCACGAGGTCGGCGCCGAGCTCGCGGCTGTTCATCGCGATGAACGCACCGCCGAAGGCCTTGCGCAGCACCACCGTGACGCGCGGCACGGTCGCCGCCGAGAACGCGTGCACGAGCTTGGCCCCGTGGCGGATGACGCCGAGCTTCTCCTGTGACGTGCCCGGCAGGAACCCCGGCGTGTCGACGAGCACGACGAGCGGGATCGCGTACAGGTCGCACGTGCGCACGAACCGGGCGGCCTTCGTGGCCGCGTTGGCATCGAGCACGCCGCCCAGGTAGCGCGGCTGGTTGGCGACGATGCCGACGGCACGGCCGTTCAGCCGGGCAAAGCCGGTGAGCATGTTGCGCGCCCAGCGCGGGCTGATCTCCAGCAGGCGCCCCCCGTCGACGAGCGTGCGCACCACGTCGCGCACGTCGTAGACGTGGCGCTTGGACTCGGGCACCGCGCGATCCGACGGGCCCTCGGCCGGTGCCACGACCGGCGCCGGGCGCGGCGCCTCGGCGGCGTGCTGGGGCAGGTGATCGAGCAGTTCGCGCACGAGCCAGACGGCCTGGAGGTCGCTGTCGGCGCCGAGCTGGCAGACGCCGTTGCGGTCGTGGATCTTCGTGCCGCCCAGCGCGGCGGCGTCGACGTCCTCCCCCATGACCTCCTTCACGACGCTCGGCCCGGTGAGGAACATCGAGGCCGCCTTGGTCATCACGACGAAGTCCGTCAGCGCCGGCGAATACGAGCCGCCGCCCGCCGACGCACCGCAGATCACGGAGATCTGCGGCACCTGGCCCGAGAGCGCGACGTTCTCGTTGAAGATCCGTCCGTAGCCCGCGAGCGCGGCGACGCCCTCCTGCAGGCGCGCGCCGGCGGACTCGATGAAGGAGACGACCGGCATCCGGGCGCGCCCGGCCATGCGCAGGACGCGGCAGATCGTCTCGGCCTGGACCTCGCCCAGCGACCCGCCGATGTACGACGGGTCCTGGGCGTAGCAGGCGATGGGGCGCCCGCCGACGAGTCCGGTCGCGCCGATGACGCCGTCGTTCGGGCTCGTGCGATCGCCCATCCGCGTGCCGCGGACCTCGCTGCGCATGAGCTGCAGCGAGCCTTCGTCGCAGAGCGCCTCCAGGCGCTCGAGCGCGGTGAGCTTCTCGGTCTGTTCTTCGACGAGTGCGAGCGTGCTCATGCCGGCCTCAGGCGCTCATGCCGCCGTCGACGAACAGCGTCGTGGCGGTCACGTAGCTGGCGGCGTCGGAGGCGAGGAAGCGCACGGCGGCGGCGACCTCTTCGGGGCGCCCGGCGCGGCGCGCCGGGACCGCGTCGAGCGCCTCCTTGGGCACGTCGGCGGTCATCTCGGTCTCGATGAAGCCCGGCGCGACGGCGTTGACGGTCACGCCCTTGCGGGCGATCTCGACGCCGATCGTCTTGGTCATGCCGATCAGCCCGGCCTTGGCGGCCGCATAGTTGCACTGGCCGGCGTTCGCGCGCGGCCCGACGACCGACGCGACGTTGACGACGCGCCCGAAGCGCGCCTTGATCATCGGCCGCAGGACGCTGCGCGTCAGGCGAAAGCTC
>DASYVZ010000058.1:0-1818 GCA_035936515.1 Solirubrobacteraceae bacterium
CGCTCAGGCCGCGCTGCGACGACCGGTCCCGGATCGGCGGGATCCTCGCTCAGCCGGCCTGCTGATCGGCGCCGGCGGTCTGCACCGCGCGGACGAGGTCGGCGGGCGCCACCACGCCGACGAGATGGTCGTCCTCGACGACGACCGCGCGCTCGACGTCGGCGCCGGCCAGCTCGTGCACCGCCTCGCCGGCGTCGCGGTCGGGGGCGAGCACCGTGACCTGATCGCGCGGCATCATCACGTCGCGGACCTTGCGTGCGGACCAGTCGGCGCGCGGTACCGCGGTGACGGCGTCGAAGGGCAGCAGCCCGACCAGCCGGTCGCGCTCGACGACGGGATAGGTCGTGAAGGTCGTGTCGATCGCGTACTCGTCGACGAATGCCTGCAACGTGATCTCCGACGGGACCGCGATCGGCTCGCGGGACATGACGTCGCGCACCTGCAGCCCGCGCAGGGCGCGCCGCACGACCATGTCCTGTGCCTCGGCGCGGGCGGCGGCCGACAAGAACCAGCCGATGAGTGCCAACCACAGCGCGCCGAACGCGCCGCTGGCGAAGAACAGCAGGACGCCGCCGGCGACCATCAGCGAGCCGAAGCCGACGCCGATCAGCGCCGCCGCGTGTGTCGCGCGCGCGAGATCGCCGCGCAGCCGCCACAGCAGCGCATGCAGCACGCGGCCGCCGTCGAGCGGCAGCGCCGGCAGCAGGTTGAACACGAGCAGCACCACGTTGATGTAGCCCAGCCAGAACACGACGGCCTCGACGCTCTCGGGCAGCGGCAGGACCGAGGCGCCGCCGATCAGCGCCCCGGCGAGCACCAGCGTCACGAGCGGTCCGGCGACGGCGATCCGAAATTCGCTGCCCGGGGAGCGGTACATGCCGCGGAACTGCGCGACACCTCCGAAGAGCCAGAGCGTGATGCCCTCGATCGCGACGCCGTCGCGGCGCGCCTGCAGCGCGTGGCCCAGCTCGTGCAGCACGATCGAGCCGAAGAAGAGCAGCGCGGCGATCGCCGCCATCGTCCAGTACGCGCCGTCGCTCATTCCCGGGTTCTGGTTCGGGAAGACGCCCTCGGCGAGCGACCACGCCACGAGCGCGAAGATGATCAGCCACGTCCAGTTGGCCCCGATCTGGATGCCGGCGATCCGCCCGAGCGGGATGCTGCGTCGCATATATCGGAGATACCCCTCGGAGCGACGCCGCAACGCCAACTCAGCGAGGTGCGCGTCGTCGAGCCGCGCGTCGACGCGCATCGCGTTCGCGATGAGCACGTGGCACGTTGCGGCGCGCGTACCCGCTCGTCGCTGCTCGTCACCCTTCGCCATGTCTCAGAACGCCGGTTCCGAGCAGGTCAAGCCGGCCGGCTACTCAGACGACAACGACCTCGATGCTGTGACGGCCGGCGGCGCCGTCGGGCGCCACGGGCGTGCGCTCGTCGGTCTGGACCTCGCCGAGGCCGTCGGTCGCGCGGACCGCGATGACGTGCCGCCCGGGCGTCGGCTCCCACGGCAGAAACCACTGGCGCCACGCGTCGACGTCGAGTGCGGCGGCGAGCGTCGCCTCCATCCAGCGCCCGCCGTCGATGCTGACCTCGACGCGTTCGATGCCGCGCGTCGGCGCCCAGGCGACTCCGGCGATCGGCTGGCGGCCGCCCGGGATCTTCGTCCCAGGGCGCGGGACGTCGATCCGTGACTGCGTCTTGATCGGGCCCTTCTTGGCCCACCCGCGCGGGATCCAGTAGCCGTCGGCGTCCCAGTCGGTCAGCTCGATCGCCGTCAGCCACTTCGTCGCCGAGACGTAGCCGTACAGCCCCGGGACG
>DASYVZ010000059.1:0-5352 GCA_035936515.1 Solirubrobacteraceae bacterium
GACGTACAGGCGGCCATCGGCCTCCTGGACGCGCATGAGCCAGATGGCGTTGTTGGTGTGCCCGTACTTGGCCAGCGTGCCCCTCGGATCCGCCGGCGCCGTCGCGTCCTCCACGACACCGACCATCGTCGGCGCGCCGCCGCGTCCCGACAGTCCCCGCTGTAACCGCGTGTGCGGCAGGTTGATCCTGAAGTCCCAACCCCTGAGGAACGGGAGAAACTCCGGGTAGGCGCCGAGCGACTCGGGCAGTGCGCCGCCCGCCTCGAAGTTCCAGCACGACAGCACCGTCTTCCCCGCCGTCGTGCAGTGCCCTGAGTCCCGCTCGAGTCCCTGGGCCTGCGCGCTCGTCGGCGCCGTCAGCAGCGCGGCCGTGGTAGAAAGCAGCGCGGCGAACGGCAGTCTGCGGATCATGGGAGTCGCCTCTCCTGCTGCAGGGTGGGTGCCGGACCAGCATCCCGCCCGCCCGGCGGTGGCGCTGTGATAGTGCACACAGTTCGGCCGCGGGCCCTCGCCCGATGGACGGCCGGCGGCGAACGCCGGCTGAGGGATGGCGGGGCCGCTTCGTCTCCGGCCGCCGCGCGCGCCGGGCGCGCCCCGACCGACGGCCGACCGCGACTGACGCTTCAAGAGCAGATTTGTCGCCCGAAACCCGTACCTGCGCCCGTGCTCACGTAGTGGCGTCGCGCCTGCGCCGCGGCTGATGCTCTTCAGCCGCTGTACGCGGGCCGGCGAGCGCGGCGAGGCTTTGGGTTGCGGCGCGGTGCACGGGGTGATTGGTGGTGATGTTGCTTCCGAGCAGTTCAAGCGCGCGCCGAAAGTGCACGCGGGCCTGTTCGTGTTGGCCGCGTGCTGCGGCGAGGACGCCGAGGTTGACGACGGTTGCGGCGAGTTCGGGATGGGTGTCTCCGAGTAGCTGGCGCTTGATTGTGAGCGCCTGGTGCCAGAGCGCGTCGGCTTCGTCAATGTGGCCCCGCCGGTACTGCAGGGCGGCGAGGTTGTTGGCGTTGATCGCGATCTCGTAATGACAGGGTCCCAGGAGCGCGGTGAACGTTTCAAGCGCCTGCCGAAGGAGCTCCTCGGCCTCGTCGGGACGACCGAGGGCGTCGAGGATCGCTCCGAGCGCGGCGGCGTCCGCGGCGGCGTCTGGGTGCGCCGGCCCGAGCGCAGCGGTACGGATCTCAAGCGCGCGACGGGCCGCAGGTTCGGCGGTGGCGGGGCGCCCGCGCGAGTGCTCCAGACCGCCGAGGTTGTGCCACAACGTCGCGGCATCGACGTGCTCGGCACCGCGGTGGACGACGACGATCTCAAGCGCGCGGCGATAAAGCGCTTCGGCTTTGTCAAAGCGCGCGGTGTACTTGTAAAGCACGGCGAGGTTGTTCGCCGCCTGCGAGACCAACAGCTCACCGTTCGGCGCGCTCTCAGCAAGCGTGAGCGCAGCCTGCAGCGACAGTTCCGCCTCGCCGTAACGTCCCTGAGCGCGCAACGCCTCCCCGACCACGCCCAGCGCAGCGACCCTCAGCGCAACACCGTCCGCGGCCTGAGCGTCGGCGTCCTCATCAAGAACATCCCCGGCGCGGCGGGCGAGTTCCTCCGCGCCCCGTGCGTCTCCGACTTGTGCGCGCACCGCCGCGACTGCCAAGGCAGCACGAGCAAGCGCCATGCGCTGCGACCCAACACACGCCGATCCGCGATCTGTCATCGCAAGCGCCGCCTGCGCCGGAGCCTGCGCCTCACGCGGACGCCGCGCGTCGAGACCAACCTGAGCTGCCGCGAGCAACTCCTCGAAGACTGGATCTGTGATCGCTAGCCACCTCCGACCCGCACCGGCGTCGGGCGCGAGCATCGCCCGATGTTCAGTCGAGCGCGAGCACCGTCTCGTTGTGGTTGACGGCGAGCCGGGCGAGTGCTTCGGGAACCACCGCCAGGCTGACGACCAGACTCGTCGTCGAGATCGCTGCGATGCGCACCTTCAGCGCGCGGGCACGCAGGTCGCCCTCATCGCGGTGCTGCTGCGCCGCGCCGGTCATTTCAGGTCCTCCTCAGCCGGCGCACCGCTGAGCGCGAGCACCGTCTCGTTGTGGTTGACAGCAATCCGCGCGAGCGCCTCGGGAACCACCGCGAAGCTGACGACCACACCCGTTGTCGAGATCGCTGCGATGCGGACTTTCAGCGCGCGAGCGCGCCGAACGTGCTCATTGCGCTGCTGCTCCTCTTGGTTCATTTCAGCGGGCCTCCTCAGCCGACGCGCCGCTGAGCGCCAGCACGGTCTCGTTGTGGTTGAGAGCGATCTTCGCGAGCGCCTCGGAAACCACCGCGAAGCTGACGACCACACCCGTCGTCGAGATCGCTGCGATGCGCACCTTCAGCGCGCGAGCGCGGCCAGCGCCCTCATCGCGGTGCTGCGCCTCATCAGGCATTCCAGGTCCTCCTCAAGACATCACGTCCCCGAGCGCCAGCGGAAGCGGCTGTGGCGCCCGATCGGGTTCGTATCAAACGTCTTATAAACCGGCCGCACGAAGTGAGCGATACGTCACACAGCGCCCACGCCCAGCAAACGCCATGAACCGAGCCCGTCGGCGAGGGCGGGCGTCACGGGTTCCACGGGCGCCATCCGGGACGCCTCTGTTTGCCCGCGATCGGCCCTTATGACAAGTCGCTCGCGATGGCAAGTTCTGCGGCGTTGCCGCCGCGCGCCGCAGTCTCGGCGACGCTGCGAACCCGTATCGACGCGGCTTATGTAGCCAGTCGCGAATCGCCGGAGGTGTCCCGCCGCAGCCGATCAGGACGGGGGCAAAGGATCGGGCACGGAATGGTCCTCATCACCGGTTTCATCGATCCGGCTAGCCCACTGGATCTCGGCGGCGATGCTTCGGAGGCGCGGGTCGTCGCGCAGCTTCTCACGGACCTCGACGACGAGCTGAACGAGTCCGATCCTTGCCAGCTGATGTCCCCGCGGCGCACGTCACGCTAACCGCCCCGCCGCCGCCCGCCCGAAGCGCGCGCCGAGCTGCACAAAGCGCTCGACGAGCTCGGGTGGCTCGTGGACCTCGAAGTCGACGCCGAGCATGCCGATCCGCATCGCCAGCCAGTCCAGCGAGTCGTCGCTCGTGTCACCTCATCACGTTGCTTTACCAGAAAATAGTCCTAGCGCGTCGCCCCATTGCGCGGGCTGTTGTCGTCCGTCCTGAAAAAGTTTTTCTCAAAGCAGCATTGACATCTACCCGGGCAGCGTGTTGTAGTGCAGCCAAGCGCCGGTTCTCTCAACCTCGGGGGCTTCCTCATGATGGGTAGGGTTCTTGTCTTGGTTGCAACGACGGCCGCCGCGATGGTGTTTGCGCCCGCTGCTGCTGCTAACTCCGACGAAGCGCGCGCGACGGTAAGCGAGATCCATCAGGCACTGAAGGCGCAGCCGGCGGCGCCACCCACCATCGTCGACCGCACGGCCCCCGAGGCGCCCGCCGTCGGCTCACAGGATCTGCAGTTGCGCGGCGGAGGGACGCTGGGACTCCCCGCGCGGGGTGCTGGCACGGCGGTCGGGGCAACGACGGTGTATGACGCCACCGGACCCGGCTCCGCGCAGATCGCCGTGCAGCAGGTCGGCCTCGGGACGCGCGCCTTGATCAACATCGACGAACGCTCGGCTCCGGAGCGCTTCGAGTTCCGGATGGGCGGCAATGTCTCGCGCCTGCAGCTCAACCGCGACGGCTCGGTTGCGGCGTACAACACGAGCGGCGACCTCGTCGGCGGATTTCCCGCGCCGTGGGCAATCGACGCCGCGGGTCGGTCGGTCGCGACGCGCTTCGTGATCGACGGGACGACGCTGGTGCAGATCGTCAAGCACCGCGCCCAGGCGTTCGACTACGGGGTCACAGCAGATCCCGTCTGGCTCGGGTTGGCGATCCGCGCGTGTCTGGCGGTGCGCTGCTACAGATGGATGCCGGGATACCTACAGCGCCAGTTCCTCCACGGCCACATGAATCCCGCCGTCGTGGGGTTCCTGCGCGCGTGGTTCTGCGCCAGGACCTGGATCTGCTGAGCGAAGACGAATACACCGAAGACACCGTGCTCTAATACACCGCAGACACCGTGCTCTACGTCATCATGAACGCCATCGTGGAAGCCGCCATCGGTGTGGCGGGCTGGATCACGCGAATCGTGAGAAGCGTGTTCGTCCACGCAGCCGCGGAGGCGGCGACCGCAAAGGCCGAGGATCTGTCATTCGAGTCGAAGGACCGCCGCCGAGCGCGCCGCCGGCTCAAGCGCATGGGCACTGCCGGCGACGTCGACGGGCTCGTGCGCGTCTACCATCGCTGCGGCCGCGGCGAGAACAACCGAGACCTGCGGATCGACGCCCTGCGTCATCTCGCGCGAGCCGACCGCGGCGCGGCCGAGCCGCTGCTGCGTGAGGTCATCCAAGGAGCCGAGGACGCCTGGGTCGTGACCGCGGCGATGGAATGGTCCGCCAAGTACGAGATCATCGGCTTGCGCGATGCCGTGGCGGCCGCGCGGGACGACCCCCGGCCCGCCGTCTCAGCGCACGCCACGACAGTGTCCAAGCGCCTCGACCGAGCCGCGGCGCGCGCCGCGCAGGCCGCGCCGATCGGCTGACAGCGCCGGTTCGCTACTGCGCCGCGCGTCCTCACGCAGACAACGCGTGAGGCAGCGGTCCCCTACGCCCTCGCGCCTGGCCGCCGCGCGCTGACGAGCGCGACGCCGTGGCGCTCGCGCGACGGCTCGCCGAGCTGCCACGTAAGGCGGTTGATGCGGCCCACGCGCAGCGACACGCGCACGTCCCAGCCGCGCAGCAGCTCGCTCAGGCCGGCCTCGTCGTAGACGCGCTGGAAGTCGTCGACGCTCGCCTGCTCGGCGAACGGCACCGTGAGCGGATCCCTCCAGTCACAAGTATGTCGAACCCGATGTCGAGCCCGATAAGCCATTTTTTATGTAAACGTCTGCGTTCGGACGAGCATCGGAAAGCTACCAGCGCCTCTCGGATACGGACATTGAGCCCGCGCCCTCCGGAGGAAAGAGGTGCTCAGCCTTCCGCTTGGACGGCCATCGCAAGTCGCTGCCGATCGAGCACACGAAGTTTGCGGGCTCCCGGTACCGGCTATCGCGAACGGCTGGGACGGGACGGCTGCAGGACGCCGCCCGCGAAAGGGGCCGCTGAGCGCCCGTTAGCCGCCCATCGTGACCCGGGCAGCGCGGGTGACCCTCAGGTTGACGTCTTTGACGCGGCCGGTAGTCCCGTTGCCGATGTCCCAACTGGCCAGGCGCGTGTAGAAGTCGTAGTAGGGCTGGCGGTAGTTGGCGGCGGGCTGGGTGTAGAGCGCGACGGAGCGCGGCACCCGG
>DASYVZ010000060.1:0-3058 GCA_035936515.1 Solirubrobacteraceae bacterium
GATCTGGATGCGCTCGAGCGTGTCGATCTCGGAGTGCAGGTAGCGGACCTTGAAGCCCATCTCGAGCAGGTAGTCGGTGAGGTCCTCGCTCATCTTCTTCGTCAGCGTCGTGACGAGCGTGCGCTCGCCGCGGTCGACGACCACGCGGATCTCGTTCATGAGGTCGTCGATCTGGTTGCGCGTCTCACGCACCTCGACGATCGGGTCGACGATCCCCGTCGGGCGCACGATCTGCTCGACGACGCTGCCGGAGTGGGCCTTCTCGTACTTGCCCGGGGTGGCGCTCACGAACACGAGCGTCGGCGTGATGCGCAGGAACTCGTCGAACTTCTGCGGGCGGTTGTCGAGGGCGCTCGGCAGGCGGAAGCCGTAATCGACGAGCGTCTGCTTGCGCGAGCGGTCGCCCTCGTACATGCCGCCGATCTGCGGCACCGTCTGGTGGGACTCGTCGAGGAAGCAGATGAAGTCCTCGGGGAAGTAGTCGATCAGGCAGTACGGCCGCGCGCCCGGCTCGCGGCCGTCGAGGATGCGCGAGTAGTTCTCGATGCCGTTGCAGAAGCCCATCTCGCGCAGCATCTCCATGTCGTACTGGGTGCGCTGCCTGAGGCGATGCGACTCGAGCAGCTTGCCCTCGGACTCGAGCTGCAGGCAGCGGTTGTTCAGCTCGCGCGCGATCTCCTGCACGGCGCGGTCGATGCTGCCCTCCTTGACGTTGTAGTGCGTCGCCGGCCAGACCGCCACGTGCTCGAGGTCGTCGGCGATCAGCTCGCCGGTCAGCGGGTCGAAGTGCTGCAGGCGCTCGACCTCGTCGCCGAACAGGGTCGCCCTGAACGCGCTCTCCTCGTAGGCGGGGAACACCTCGAGCGTCTCGCCGCGCACGCGAAACGTGCCGCGGCCGAGCGCGGTGTCGTTGCGCGTGTACTGGATCGATACGAGCTTTCGCAGCAGCGCGTCGCGATCGATGATGTCGCCCTTGCGCAGGACCTGCATGTTCATCTCGTAGGTCTCCGGCGAGCCGAGGCCGAAGATCGCCGACACGCTGGCGACGATGATCACGTCGCGACGCGCGAACAGCGCCGCTGTCGCAGCGTGGCGCAGCCGGTCGACCTCCTCGTTGATCGCCGAGTCCTTCTCGATGTACAGGTCGCGCGAGGGGACGTACGCCTCGGGCTGGTAGTAGTCGTAGTAGGAGACGAAGTACTCGACGGCGTTGTCGGGGAAGAACGTGCGGAACTCGTTGCAGAGCTGGGCCGCAAGCGTCTTGTTGTGGGCGAGCACGAGCGTCGGGCGCTGCAGCTCCTGGATGACCCCGGCCATCGTCATCGTCTTGCCGGTGCCGGTCGCGCCGAGCAGCGTCGTGAAGCGGTCGCCGCGCTGAACGGCCGCGGAGATCTCCGCGATCGCCTTGGGCTGGTCGGCGGCCGGGCTGAAGATGTCGTCGAGCTTGAACGGGGGCATGGTGCGGTTTTGCACGATAGCCGTGGGCTGCTTGCGGCTCCCGTCCCGGCTGGGGCAGCGCGCGCCATGACCGCGGGGCGCGCCAATGCGGCGCTTCGGGTGCCACAACGTCTGCAGTAGCAGCGCACGCGCTCGCTCCCAAGGCAGGGCATGCACACTTCGCTCAGCGCCCGCGCAACCGCGTGTGACGCGCGATTTGGGCACGGCTGCCACGACTTCTGAGGAAGCGTCTGATGCTGAAAAGCGTTCGATCTCCCCCCTCGCGGTTGTCCTGCTCCTGCTCGCGCCGGCCGCGGCCCAAGCCGGCGGCAGCTACGCGTCGCCTCCTGTCACGGGCCGCAGCCCAACACGGCGATCGGCTGGATCTCCTATGCCACCGGTGACGGCGCGGTCGGCAATACCTGCCTTGCCAACGGCGCTCTCAGCGCGCGTCTCGCTGCGGACGCTCCCTCGGGTGACTCGACGGCCGGTTGGCGCTTCAGCGCACCGGCCGGGACTCGGATCGTGCGTGTCATGGCGATCCGCACCACGAGCGGCTTCGGGCTCGGGCCGAGCCCGCACGAGAACGACAGCACCTACGTGCTGCAGACCAACGACCAGACGCTCGAGAGCTGCAGGTTGTCGCGCAGTTCGTCCTGCATGGCAGATCTGCGCGCGCCGTTCGACAAGCAGGGGCTCGACGCGACGTACGTCGACCTCCAGGTGCTGTGCACGAACGGTGGCCTGCGCTGCGCCCGCCGGGTCGGCGTCGACGCCGCCGCCGTCGCCGTGGCATTGGCGGACCCAGCGGCGCCCGTGGTCGCGAACGCGCGCCTGACCGACGACGGCGAACGCTCCGGGACGCTGCGCGCGAGCTTCGATGCGGCCGACGTCGGCGGTGGTCTGTACCGCGCGCTGGTCAAGGTCGACGGCAAGATCGCGCAGACCGTGCCACTCGCCCCGGCGCCCTGTGCGGATGTCAACGCGGGCGATGCCGATCCCTACCAGTTCGACGTCCCAGTTCCCTGCCCGGCGCTCGTGCAGGGCGCCGCCGTCTTGCTTGACGTGCGCTCGCTGCCGCCTGGTCCGCACGGCGCCGAGGTCAGCGTCGAGGATGCGGCCGGGAACGAGACCACCGTCGCCGGGCCGCTCGAGTTCCCGAAGCAGAACCTCGGGTCCGGCTCGGCGGCAGAGCGCGCAGCGGCGCTGACGGGGCGCCTGCGCATGTGGTTCGTCAAGGCGAGGTCCGGTGACCGCAAGCGCCTCTCGAGCCGCTTCGGAACCCGTGTCGTGACGCGCGGCCGCCTGACGACGCGCAGTGGGCGCGGCATCGTCGGTGCCCGGATCGACGTCTACCACATCCGCCGTGACGGCAAGCGGCGGCTCGTCAAGACGGGGCTGAAGTCGCGCGGCGGCGGCGCGCTGACGCTGATCCTGCCCAACAACGTCGACACGCGGACGATCGAGTTCGCCTACCGCGCGCTGCGTCCGGGTCCGATCACCAGCCGTCAGCGGCTGCGTCTGACGGTCCGCACGAAGAGCGGCCGGATCTACCACCGCAAGAGCAAGAGCAGCCGCTGACGCAGAGGGGCGGCGGGTCCAGGCCGGCAACGGCCTGGAC
>DASYVZ010000061.1:0-4174 GCA_035936515.1 Solirubrobacteraceae bacterium
GCATGCGCGCAGCGTCTTTCGCAAGCTGGGCGTCAAGGGGCGGCGCGAGCTGTCCCGTGGCGCGAGTTACACGCGCGGGCCGTTGTAGAACGGCGACGTTCTACCGCAAGGGCAATGAGCGCCCGAGGTTGCGTTTGCTCCGAAAGCTGGATTGCGTTCGCCTAATTAGGCCGGCTCGGCAGACGACGAGGCCGCGACGGGGGCACCCGCTGCGGCGACGGCGACGGCCGCCGCCGCGGCGAGCTACACGCCGACGTGGGACGTGAGTGGCAATGCAGCGATCGGCAAGGACGTCGCCCAGATCGCCCGCTGCTCGAGCCCGAGAAGGCCGGGCGAACCGAAGGCGCGCTCCGAGGGTCTCGCGTTCTCGTGGGGGCTGATCGGAGCTCTCCGACGCCGACCACAAGACGATCGAGGCCGCGTTCGCGGAAGACGCCGACGCGAAGGCCGCGAGGGCCGTGTCCGCCCGCCTTGCGTGGGACGGGTTCGGTCGTGCGCGGCGCGGCGGCCACCTCAGGTTCCGTCCGCCGCGCGAGCAAGCACTTCCGCCGTCCGCGCGATCAGCGCGTGCGACTCCTTCGTGAGCTCGTGCCACGTCGTCCTGAGCACGACGTGGCGGCCGCGCTCGAGCGCCGCCGACTTCTCGCGATCACGCACGAACGCGGCCTTCGTCGCGTGAAACGCATAGGAGTCGAACTCCAGCACGACGCGCTCGTGGCGCCAGAGCGCGTCGACCTCGTAGCCCTCCGCGAACGCGTTGAACACGGGCTGCGGGAGCTTCGCGGCGCGCAGGAGCGAGACGAGCCGCCGCTCCGCCCGCGACCGCGTGAATGCGGGCTCGTCGAGCACCGCGCGCAGCGCGCGGACTCCGGCGCGGGCGCCGGCCCGCTCGAGGATCCGGGCGATGTCGCGCTTCGTGACAAGCCGTTTGACCTGCGCCTGCTCGACGGCGTCGGCGAGCTCGCTGGGCGTGAGCGACGGCGCCATGTCGAGCAGCGTGCGCGCCGGTGACGTCAGCGGGATGCCGCGAACGAGACGAACGTCATCCGGCGCGAGCCTCGCCACCCGATGGGCGCGGATGCCCGCTTGACGAACGCGGCGGCCGACGACGGTGATGTCGACCGGGCCCCGCGGGTGCGGCCGAATGCCGAGCAGGCCGCAGCACCGCTCATGGCTTACGACGGAGCCGGCTCCAGCGGCGAAGACAGCCGCGCGGCCGCGCATCCACGGCGAATCGACGCGAACACCGCAGCAGAACACGCCGACGTGGATCTGGTGAAGCCGCGCGCACCTGACCCGATGCTCGATCGCCCCGCGCCCGAGCCCCAGTGCCTGCAGCTGGTGCCACGTGATGAGCGAGTCCTGTTCAGCGGCAACGACGGCGATAAGGCGATCGACATGAACGAGCGACACATCGAGCCCGCCCGCCGCGGCGCGCGTCAATGCTTCATGGCATGCATGAACGAGCGCCCTCGCACCGCCGTGCGGAGCTCCGGGTGTCAGTCGTTCATGCGTTCGGGCCACGCGCGGAGCGTCCGCGACCTGGCTGCGCGAATCCGCCCGCAGCGCGTGAGTTGGCACATCCGCATTGCTGATTTTCGACGAAGCGCGCGGGCTACACCGCGGCAGCGCGCGGGCTACACCGCCGCAGCGCGGACCTACGCCGCCGAGGCGCGCGCGCCGACGAGGCCGCGCTCGAGCAGCGCCTCGGCGAGCTGCACGGTGTTGAGTGCCGCTCCCTTGAGCAGGTTGTCGCCGACGACGAAGAAGTTCAGGGCGCGCGGGTTGCCGAGGTCGCGGCGCACGCGACCCACGGCGACCTCGTCACGGCCGGCATATTCGAGCGGCGTGGGGACGTCGTCGACGACGAGGTTCGGAAACGCCGACAAGACCTCCAGCGCGCGCTCGAGATCCGGCTCGCGCGCGAAGACCGCCCGCACCGCCACGCCGTGGCCGACCATCACGGGCACGCGCACGCACAGCGGCGAGACCGCCAGCTCCGGCAGCCCGAGGATCTTGCGCGACTCGTCGCGCAGCTTGCGCTCCTCGTCGGTGTGACCGTCATCGCCGAGCGTGCCCAGCAGCGGCACGACGTTGAACGCCAGCGTCGCAGCGTGGACCGTGTGCGTCACCTTGGCCGCGGCCGCCGCGCCGTCGTCGCACAGTTGCCGGACGTCGGAGGCCAGCGGCGCGACCTGGGCCTCCAGCTCGTCGATCCCCTTCTGCCCTGCACCGCCCGCGGCCTGGTAACTCGTGGCGACCATCTCGCACAGCTCGAACTCGTCGTGCAGCGCCTTCAGCGGCAGCATCGCGACCATCGTCGTGCAGTTCGGGTTGGCGACGATCCCGTTGTGCGCATCCAGCGCCTCCGGGTTCACCTCCGAGACGACGAGCGGCACCTCGTCGACCATCCGGAAGGCGCTGGAGTTGTCGACGACGACCGCCCCGGCGTCGACGAACCGCTGCGCCCACTCGCGCGAGCGCGTCCCCCCCGCGGAGAACAACGCGACGTCGAAGCCCTGGATCGTCTCGTCGTCGAGCGCAGCGACGACCAGACCGCCTTCAAGCTCACGCCCGACCGACCGCTCGGACGCGAACGGGACGATCTCCGACGCGGGAAAGGCGCGATCGCGCAGCAGGCGCAGCATCACGGTGCCGACCGCGCCGGTGGCGCCGACGACGGCGACGCGCAGATCGCCGGAAGAAGCAGCGCTCATACGAACTCCCCGAACGGCCGCTCGGCGCGGATCGTGCCCTCGCCCGACAGCTCGAACGCGGCATGCAGCGCCCGCACGGCGCCCGGCACGGCCTCGCCGGCGATCACACACGAGATCTTGATCGGCGACGTCGAGATCATCTCGATGTTCACGCCTTCGGCGCCGAGCACGGTGAAGACCTTGGCGGCGACGCCGGGATGGGACTTCATGCCCGCGCCGATGACCGACACCTTGCCCATGGCCTCGTCGCTCTGGATCGCGAGGCCGAGCTCCTCGGCGAGTGGCGCGAGTGCGAGACGCGCATCTGCGACGTCGCTGCGGGGGACGGTGAGCGACATGTCGGCCCCCGCCCCCTCGGAGATGGGCTCGTTCTGGATGATCATGTCGATGTTGACGTGCGCCTCGGCGAGCGCGTTCATGATCCGCCCCGCGATGCCCGGCGTGTCGGGCACGCCCATGAGCGTGACGCGGGCTTCCTCGGTCGAATGCGTGACGGCGGTGATCAGCGGCTGTTCCACGGTCTCCTCTTCTCCGACGACAACGGTACCCGGCTCATCGGTGAAGCTCGACCGGCAGTGGATTCGAACGCCGTGGTTGCGGGCGTACTCGACGGAGCGCAGCTGCAGGACGCCGGCCCCGGAGGCCGACATCTCGAGCATCTCCTCGAAGGACACGACGGGCAGCTTGCGCGCGTCGGGGACGATCCGCGGGTCGGCGCTGAAGACGCCGGCGACATCGGTGTAGATCTCGCAGATCTCGGCGCCGATCGCCGCCGCGAGCGCCACCGCGGTCGTATCCGACCCGCCGCGGCCGAGCGTCGTGACGTCCTTGGTCGTCGAGACGCCCTGGAAGCCGGCGACAAGCACGATCGCATCCTCGTCGAGACCCTGACGGATCCGATCGGCGCGGACATCTAGGATGCGCGCCTTCGTGTGCGACGTGTCTGTCACGATCCCGGCCTGTGAACCGGTCAGGGAGATCGCTCGGTGCCCAAGGTCGTTGATCGCCATCGCGCACAACGCGCATGACTGGCGCTCGCCCGTCGACAGCAGCATGTCCATCTCGCGCGGATCCGGGTGCGACGAGATCTCCTGCGCCTCGGCGATGAGGAAGTCCGTCGTCTTGCCGCGCGCGCTGAGCACGGCGACCACGCGGTTGCCCGCCTCGCGCTTGGCGACGATGCGCGCGGCGGCGCGCTTGAGCCGCTCGGCGTCGGCCACCGAGGTTCCACCGAATTTCATGACGACCGTGCCGGGCATGAGCGAATCGCAGAGTAGCTGGTGCGGATGAGCAGGCTCTCGCCGCAGGCGCGCCTGGCCGCCGTCGCGGTCGCCGTGCTGCTCGTCGTCGGGGGCGCGGTGTACGTGATCTTCCTGCGCGGAGGCGACGGCGAGCCGACCGTCGAAGCCGGGTCGCGCTTCAGCGACAGCGGCGGGGGCGCCAGCGGGGCCCCGCTC
>DASYVZ010000062.1:0-10500 GCA_035936515.1 Solirubrobacteraceae bacterium
AGCTTGATCTGCTCGATGTTGCGGGACCGCATGATCGGAAGGCGCGTTTCGAAGTACCGAGCGCCCAATCGCTCGCCCGGCCAGGGCGCGCGCTTGCGCGAACGAAACAGGCAGATCCTGCGGACGCACACCGGACGCCAGTGCCCGCCCTTCTTGCGGTACTGCAAGCCGTACACGAGCAGCGTGTCCGGTCCCAGCGCCTCGGTGCTGTAGGAGATCCCGATGGACGCAACCGCGACATAGCGCGCACGAGAGGCGTAGACGCTCGCTCTGATGGTGGTGCCGATGCGGTAGGGACGGAGACCGACGTTCGGAGCCCAAGTCCACCACGTCTGCGTGCCGCTGCGCCCGCTGAACCGCAGCGTGTCCGCTGCCGCGGTCGACGGTGCGAGCGCAGAAGTCAGGAGAACGCAGAGCCCGAGCGCGAGGACGTATCGAACCCTTCGCATCGCGCCGCAACATACCGGTGGCTCGGGGTCAGCGCGAGCGGCGGCAACATCAAGCCTCCGATGTCCGCAGATGATGGCCTCCGCTGAACGTGCGGTCTCTGGGACAGCCCCATGAGAACCGAGATTACGAGCCTTCTCCGCGCCCCATCCGGTTTGTCGTTTCCTCGGGGGCGCAGCGCGCCCAGCCTCGGCTCGCAGATTGCTGTGGAGGCCGCGTTGCACCCCGGCGGGTGGCAAGCGACTCGCCGCGCCGTCGCGCGTTCGGGTGCGACAAGGGCGCGCCGACCGCTCGTACAATCCGCGCGCAACTTGGACGCACAGCCGTCGTTATGCCGCTGATTGGCAACCGAAAGGAATCTTGATGGTCACCGTTGGCTCGACGCTCGTCAGGACCGCCACAACGCTACTTCACAGCGCGTACCGTCGCCGCAACGTCGTCGTGGCGATCGCCGTCGGCGCGACGGTCTTGATCGCACCGAGCGCCGGCGCGGCGACAACCTACACGCAGCTGGCCGGCGGCGATGGCTATACGTGCGGGCTGACGAAGGCCAAGCGGATTGCCTGCAAGGGCTACAACCGCTACGGCCAGACCAATGTCCCCAAAGGCCGCTATCGGGCCGTCGACGCAGGCCCGTTTTCGCTGACGTGCGCGCTGACCCAGGCGCGCCGCGCGCGCTGCTGGGGCTTTGGTGGATCCGCTGAGAAGAAGGTCCCGGCCAGCGGCACGTACGCCAAGATCGCGGCCGGCAACGGCCTGGTGTGCGCGATGACGAGCGCCGGCAAGGTGCGCTGCTGGGGCAAGGCGGCCAGAGGCACGACACGGCCGGCCGGAACGTACAAGCAGATCTCCGCCGGTGATGGCGCAGTGTGCGCCCTGACGAAGGCCGGCAGGATCCGCTGCTGGGGAACGACGAACCACCCGCTGGTGCTGAAAGCACCCCCCGGCACGTTCAGGCAGATCAGCCTGAAGTACATCCATGCCTGTGGCGTCGGGACTGACAGCAAGCTTGTCTGCTGGGGCGACGCCGACGCCGACGCCGACCAACCACCGGCAGGCAGCTTCCGCCAGGTGGCAGTCGGCGCGCGCCACAGCTGCGCGCTGACGCCGGCAGGCAAGGCGGTTTGCTGGGGAGCACGCGCGAAGAGCACAAACGCCCCCCGCACAAGATTCACGCACATCACCGCCGGCAACACACATACCTGCGGGCTCACGCGGTCGGGGCGCGCAGTCTGCTGGGGCAGCAAGCGCGCATTCCTCTAAAGCACGAGGGCCGCTCATGCTGACAACCCGCCCCGACGCGCCCCGACGACCACGTCAGGCGACGTAGGCGACGCACGCCGGACCTCCCCCTAGACGTTCCGGCGTGGGACAGCCGCCCGCCGCCATCGACCTTGAGCGGGCTGGTGATCGCCGGCAGGTAGACGTCCGGCGTGGCGGTTGTCGATGGCGGCGGTTACCGCAGATCGTCGGGCTTGATGCCCACGAGAAGCGCCATCTCGAGCCACTTCCAGTAGCAGTCGACGTCATCGAACCCCTGTTCGCGTAGCCAGCGCAGCTGCGTCTCGACGTCGAGCAGGCGGTCGGAGGGATCTTCGTGCTCGAGCGGCTCGTTGATCGCCGCGAAGAACGCCAGGTGCAGGCGATGGGTTGCGGACGCGACATGTTCGAAGTTCGCGAACACGCCGCCGGGTTCGAGCAGCGCGAAGACCTCGCCGTACAGCGAGCGCTTGCGCTCGTGCTCGAGATGGTGGATGGCCATCGACGAGACGACGACATCGAAGCGCCCCAGCGCGGGCAGCGACTCGGCCAAGTCGTGCTTGACGAGCTCGATGCGCTTGTCGCCGGCGAAGCGCTTGCCTGCCGCGTCGAGCATGAGCTCGGAGAAGTCGAGGCCCACGCCGCGCATCTGGGGCCGGTCGACTTGCAGAAGGGCGAGCAGGCGCCCGTCGCCGGTCCCGAGATCGAGGACGCGACGAGCGTCGCGAGGCACCTGCTCGGCCAGGACGCCCTCGCCCTCGACGCGGTGCGGAACCTCGTCTGCCATAGCCAAGTAGCGGTTGGCGTGCGCCGCGGTTGTCCATTCCTCGCCTGCCATCCCGCGATGGTCTCATGGACCATTGGCCGGCTTCCCGGCAGGCTGACGCGGGTTCGGATTCCGGCGACGGCGTTTTCGCGGTAGCAGCGCGTCCCGCTGACCGTTCCGCTACTGAAGCATGCCGGCTTGACCGTGGATGGCGGCGCCGGGTTACAAGCGCCAGCGCGCTGCCTGAGCGGCGGCTTGCTCACGCGTCAAGGGTTCAGCGGTGGCGGGGTCCTGCTGCGCAGCACCGTCTGCGTCGGCGTTCGCGGACGCTGGCCGCGGGTGCTCCGCAGCTGCCACCGCAACTTGCGGTTGCGTTCGGTGCAGGCTGGCGTCCTCCTTGAGTCGCCCGGGGATCAGCGCATCTGCAACAGACACGTCTTGTTTGACGACGCGCACCCCGTATACGTAGGCCAGCGCACCTCCCAACGTGCCGCCAACGATGAGCAGGCTGAACGCGATGACCCCGAGCAGCAAGCCGAGCGTCGTGACCTCGCCGTCGAGATAGCCCGGACGCTGCGCGAGCCAGGCAGCGGCGAACACAGCGGTTGCCGCCAGCATCACCGCGAGGTGGAAGTTCGCGACCTTGCGCTTCGCCGTCCCCTTGTCAAGATCAAACCAATCAAGCAGCCCGGTCAGCGATGTCGGCACAGCGACGATCAGTCCGCCGGATATCGCCAGTAAAGCCCCCTTGGCCATCGCCTCCTCCTCGAACCCGAGGGCGCCAACCACAAGCATCGCCACCCCCACGGTATAGGCGCCGACGCTGACGTCGGTCAGCGGCGCGTGCGACGGCTTGCCGGGAAATCCCTTGACGAGAGAGGCGAGGGCACTCATGAACGCTAGCTCCTCCGACGGCAGTGACTTGTTATGCGCGAGCGACTAGCCGCATCAGTCGCCACTACGCGCGCACTCGCAGCGCAGATCACCCTGCGCCGTCACAGCGTCCGGCGGAGGCCGCGACTGACCCCCGGCCGCGGCGACAGACCGCGCTCGAGGCGGTCAGAGGGGGGCCGCGACCGAAGGCTTGCTATGCGTGGGCAGGGGCTCTGGTCGTAGTTCGTCGAACGGGCGCCAGCCGATGCGCGGCGAGCCCCAACGTCAGCAGGGGCTTGTGCGGCGGCCGAAATCGTCCGGGGGTTGCGTACCTCCGGCCCCGATGCGCCTATGGGCGCCGCGGTGGTATTCGCGCTGACATCTCCCTCAGCTAGATGTTTTCAGCCACCAGCGCGGGGAGACGTGGCCGCGGGAGCACCATTGGCGATCAAACAAGGAGGTCCTATGCGCACGATCAAGACCAGCCTGGCCGCGCTCGGCGCCGTCGGCGTCCTCGGCGCTTTCGCGCCGGGCGCCCTGGCCCAAGGCGACAGCGACACAGCGCCGGGTCATCAGTGCCCGAACCAGGCCACTATGCAGTCGAACGCGATGGAGGCGCACGAGCACGCGAATCTCGGCCAGAGCACCGAGCACATGGGTATGGGGCATGGGCCCGGAGGGATGTCTAAGGGACAGCCCTGGTGCATGAACGAGATGATGTAGCCCAACGCCGGAGGCGGAGAAGGGCCGCCCGCGCGACGAAATAGCGACGGCGAGCGGTGCCTCGCGGTGGCTCAGCCCACCGTTGCGAGGTCTCGCTCGTCTGCGGCCTGGACGCGCTCAGACGCCGCGCGGCACTCGCACGCTCACGAATGCGATGAGCCCGGCGACCAGGGCTCTGCCTAGCATCGGAGCAGAATGCCCGGCTTCGGCTAGTGGTAGCCACCCTAGCCGCACCGGAAACGGAGTGTCCGGATCCGTCCCGGAACCCAAAGGCTTTAGGCGCTGCAGCTGATCGAAGTCGGGTCCCGGTTGCGGTTCGGCTATGGGACTCGCCGCCGCTGGCCGACTACGGGTCGGCGCGCATCGCGACCGCCGCTCCAGACCGTGGCTGATGTGGCGAGCGGGGTTCGCGGACGCCGCTCGTTCCACCAGGATCGTCGTCAGAGTAAGGAAGGTCTCCGCAGGTCCCGCGCCACGGAATGAAGGCCTCCCCCGCGCGTCCAAGCGATGACGAGGCTTCTGCGCCGACTGAGCGGAACGGTCACGACCATCGCTGTCAGGCTCGCACCAGATGCGGCCGCGTCAACAGCGACGCCGGCATCGGAGGCGACGGAAGCACGGCGCCGAAGCGGGTTCACTTGGCGTTCGGCCAGCGGACGACTCGAGGCTTGGGTCGCGTCGGGCAACGTCTCCGTGACGTGTTCGGACGGCGCGCGGCTAGATGTCGCGCAGACCAGCTGCGAGTACGTCCGGGGCGAGTCATCCGCGACTGTGGCCGTGATCCTCCCGCGTGCCGCTGAGGATGATCCTGGCGCGCGCGCCAGCTTTGGCGTCGGGGGTAATGTCCTCCGTATCCCTTGGTTGGCCGTAGGCGCGGCGCCGTGCGTGCCGCGTGGTGCGTTCAGGTCGGGGCGACAGCATCACGTAGGTCTGCGGGTTGGAGGCCATGCTCGCGCAGCAGGTCGTGTGCGCGGGTGCCACGGGTCGTGGCGAGACCGAACGCGAGGTCATCATCAACGAGTTGGCGTTCCTTGGGCGGTTGGAACTGACCGCGCGCAAGCGCATGCTCGGTGGCGGTGTCGATGACGGCCAGCGCCTCGGGCGTCATCCGGTAATCGCGCGCCATGCGCTTGAACGCGGTGCGGCCGCGTGGCGGTATCGATGCCGGATTCCTCGCGCCCGCTGGGATGTCGAGGTGGCCGAGTCCGGCGGCGCGCAGGTCGTTCGGACCGACCTGCTGCGGGTCGCCGCCACGTGCGTTGACCGCTTGGCGGATCTCGTGACGAAGTTCCCCGGCGTCCGATCCGTTCTCGCGCAACCACCGGGCGCCACGCCCCCCGCCTGCAGCCACCAGCGCGAGCAGGAGGTGCTCCGAGCCGACCCGAGTGTGCCCCGCTGAGCGAGCTTCGTGCTCTGCGGCACGTAGGACACCAATCCACGTGGCAAGACGTTTCTCTGTCCAGTCCTTGAGGACGCGCTTCAGCATGATCATGGATTCTCTCTCCGATGTCGCTTGTGGGCGGCTTGGCCGCTGACTCCGAGCGCCGCGCCGATCTCCCGCCACGACCATCCGTCCGAGCGCGCCCGTCCCACGGTTTCCCGCTCTAACCGGTCGGCCAGGCGCCGCAGCGCGGCCGCCGCCCGCAGCGCGCTGGCGTGATCGTTGAGTCGTGTGGTGTGCGACAAGCTGCACTTTTCATCTTCGAGTTCCATCGCTGCCCTCAGCGTCAACCTTCGTTGCGAAGGTACACGAGTTCGACAGGGGTGTCAACGAGCGTTGATGGCAGAGAGCAAAGACTGCGGAGCTATGGCCGGGCGCCGCCCGGTAGAGGTTCGGCAGTGGGACGCCGGTCAGCGGGTGCGCGGCGCGCTTACGCGCGTTCACGCGAGCGTGAGTATGTTCTGCATCGCGGCTAGTAGCGGCGAGCCGACTTACGGCGCTGCGTTGCGCAGCAGGTCGGGCAGGAAATGCTCGTGGAAGAGCATCGCGGTGAGTTCCGGGCGACTCTTGACGGCGCATTTCGCAAAGATCGCTTTGGTGTGGTCGCGTACGGTGTGCTGCGAGATGCCCAGGGTGGCGGCGATCTCGTCGATCGGCCGTCCGCTGACGAGCAGTTGCGTGACGTCGCGTTCGCGTTCAGTGAGCTCGTAGAGATCTACGATCAGCGGCGCGAGGTCCGCTTGCCGTGCCGGCTCGAGCACCACGGCGGTGCGCGCGTCGGCGGCGGTCGCAGCGTTCAGGCGGGCTCCGTGCACGAGCAGCCACCGCCCGGAGGCCAAGCGAACGCGGGCCCGCGCCGGTGGGCCATACGTGTGACCGCCGGCGTGCGCGCGGGCGCGTCCGGCAACCGCGTGAATCACGCTCGGAAGCCCGAGATTGTCGGCGGGCAGCTCCGACAGCCATCGCTCCGCGTCTCCACCAAGCGACTCGACGGCGCCGTCGTTCTGCAGCACGACGATACCGGCGCTATCACCCTGTGCTTGGACGTTCTCGACGGCCTTGAGCAGCAGTCCGGTGCGCAGGCCGTGGGCGACGTGCTCGCAGATGTCGCTCACAAACGCGATCTCCACCGCCGTGAAGGGCTGGTCGTCATCGGCACGCGTCAAGCAGGCGACGCCCCAGCATGCGCCGCCAGAGCGAAACGCCGCGCGCAATTCGTCGCCATACCCGGCGGGCGCGTAGAGCTCGCGGTGGCGCACGCTGCGTGCGAGGTCGCCTGCGGTCGCCTCGCTGAGCGGCAAGACCGGCCGCGGCAGCCGAGCGATGTCGGCGAAACGGGCGAAATCGGCGCCCGCAATCTCGTTCTCGATCAACGCCTTGTGCAGGCTCGGCGGTACCTGCTCTGAGACAACGCCGGTGAGCAGCAGCGTCGCCGGGTCGGTCGTCAGCCATCCGGCTGCCGTGTACGGGACCACACGGCGAACCCGTCGCGCGACCTGATCAAGGAGGTCAAGGGGCGGCAGATCGTTGGCGCATAGCGACACGATCGCTTCTCACGCTGTGATCGCAGCGGTGCCGAGCGCCGTCACGCCCATGACCGCCAATCCTACGCCCGTACGAGCGTCCCTCATCTTCCATGTCACCCCCAACCTGCGGGATGGCGGCACGGCAAGCCCAGCGCGATGATCGCCTCAAGCAGCAGTCATGCGCTCTGGAGGTCACCATGATCGATGTCACGCCCAGCACCAGCGAGAGCCACGCGCCATCGCGCGACGAGCACCACGCCGTGATCGTGGTCGGCGGCGGCCCCGGCGGGCTCGCCGTTGCCGCTGAACTTCGCCGCGTCCGCATCCCCACCGTCGTCGTCGAGCAGGCAGACGCGCTGGCAGCAACGTGGCGCGGGACTTACGACCGGCTGCGGCTGAACACAAGCCGCCTGACCTCACGGCTTCCGGGCGCCCGGTATCCGCGCGGCAGCGGAATGTTCCCCAGCCGCGACCAGTTCGTCACCTATCTTGAGCGCTACGCCGAGCGCGCGAACGTCGAGGTTCGCCTGGGCGTGCGTGTCGAGCGGATCGACCGCGGCCGCCTGTGGCGGGTGCGGGCCGCGGCGCACGAGATGCACGCCGAGCACGTCGTCATCGCGAGCGGCTACGCACGCGAGCCTTTCGTGCCGGCATGGCCCGGGCGCGACCGCTTCAAGGGCCGACTGCTGCACGCGTCCGAATACCGCAACGCGCGTCAGTTCCGCGACTGCGACGTGCTCGTCGCGGGCTGCGGCTCCTCCGGAATGGAGATCGCATATGACCTGGCAACGAATGGAGCGGCACGCGTACGGCTTGCGGTGCGCACCCCCCCGAACATCGTTCTGCGCTCGCTCGCCGGTGTACCTGGCGACCCCCTCGCCGTGGCAATGCTAAAGCTGCCGACGCGCATCGCCGACGCCCAGATGCGCCTCGCCCAACGCGTCGTGCTGGGAGATCTAAGCGCGTACGGCCTCCCGGCCGCCGACGAGGGACCGTTCACGCGGCTCGCACGTACGGGAGCCGGGCCAGCTGTCATCGACAGGGAGATCATCGACGCCGTCAAGCAAGGGCTCATCGAGATTGTCAGTGGCGTCGAGGCGCTCGACGAGACCGCCGTGACGCTAGCCGCCGAGGAGCGCGTCGAGCCCGACGCGATCATTGCCGCGACCGGCTACCGCCCCGCTCTACAGCCGATCGTGGGCCACCTGGGCGTCCTTGACGAGCACGGCATCCCGCGCGTCGTCGGCGGCCACGAGGCCGTATCCGGCTTGCGCTTCGTCGGCTTTCGACCGGTCCCCGGGCAGATTCGCCTGCTGGGCATCGAGGCCAGGACGGCCGCACGAGAAATCGCTCGCTCACGCGAGCAGCTTCCAGCGCCACGTGCGACATGAGCACGCTCAAGACAGGCCAAGCGGTGGTGCTCGACAGAGAGAGGGCGGCACCGATGGCCGATGAGCCTTCGGCCGTGGGACGAGCTCAGACGCAGAAAGGCTAGGTTGTGCATATGCAGCGGGCTGACGGCAGCTCATGCGGTCTGGTTGGTGACTTGACGCCCGACGGGGTAACGTTGACCACGGCGGCGGTTACGCGTGTCGGCAACCGCGAGAAACGGACGCCGAGTCCTCCACGGTCTCACCCACCGGCCTTGAGACCGCAAGGCCCGCGCCGCCGTCGCGCGGCCGCTCCGCACTTCGTGCCATCCTCGAGCGGCCGCAAAGTTCGGTTCTCGCGCCTTCCGACACTCTGCGCACGGCCGACCTGTGCCGGTCAGGGCTCCGTACGCGGGAGTCCCGCTCGCCGGGCGGCTGCTGGGACGAGCCCAGCAAGCGCGGCGCTTTCGCGATCTTGACGCTCTTTGCCGCGCCCGTCCCGGTTGCCGTTCGGCTGTGGGATGAGCGCCAACCTGCCGCTGATGGACCATTTGGGGGCGGGCCCCGACCGCCTCGCGAGCGGGCGCGCTCATCAATGACGTCGTCGCGGCCGATAGGTCTCGTAGAGGCGCAGCCGGGCTGTTTGTCTAGCAGCCGCAACTGGCAATGCCATCGCCGCGTTGTGTCTTCGCAGCCGGACTTCACCGGTCACCGCACTGTCCACCTAAGAGAGCCCCGTGCTTTCGCCACGCATCATGACGTCACGCCACGCCCTCGCACTCGCGCTCATCATGGTGGGCGGCGCCGCCAGCGCCGCGGCGGCCCTCGCCGATGGACCGACGTTCTCCCTGGGGATCCGCCACAACGCCCAACTGCTTCCGACGCTCGATGCCACCGAACTACTGGACGCCGCCGAGGAACGCCGCGAGTACGACTACGTCACCAAGGGCTACTTCAAAGTCGGCGGGAGGACCGTGGCACGGCTTCCGGTCGTTGGTGGACACGTCGACAGCACCCGCGAGCGCCTCACGCTGACCGTCAAGCGATCCACGCGCGGCACGATCCGAGCGGCCGCCAAGCGCCGCGGATCCCGCCGCGTCGTCCTGACCCTCGTCCACCAGCTGACGCTGACGACGAACATCGTGGGTGATATGGCCGCACGCACGAAGACCATCTCCCAGGACGCCTACCTCGTCATCCCGCGCCGCTAGCGAGCGAGACACGCAGCGCGCCGCCTCCCAGCAATCCTTTCAGCTGTGCGACGCGCTACCGGCGTTGTCAACGACGCCGAGGTGGCCGTCTCCGTCTCCCCGGCTGAAAGGCGCAGCCGCGCGCGGGCCCGTCTGCCGCCGGTGCCGGCGTTCGACTCCGCCGCCTATCGCCAGGCCACGCCGACAAGCTCGATCGGGTCAGCGATGCCCTTCAGCTCGACGATCCTCGAGTCGAGCGCTCTACGGCGTCGTGGCCTTCGAGGGTTGTGCGCGTGACGAGGATCTCCTCGGCGTTGGCGCGTGCGCCGACACGGGCGGCGAGATGTACTCCGCGCCCGGCGTATGCCGTCGTGGTCCTGGCCGCCTCGTCTGCGTGAAGGCCGATGCGCAGTCGTGGGGAGAAGCCGTGCATGCGGCGGTGCGACGCGAGCGTGCGCTGGATCTCGATCGCGCACGCGAGTGCATCGCTGCTGCGCTCGAACGCGACGAAGAAGCCGTCCCCGGCGTGGTTGATCTCCTCGCCGCGGTGGCCGGCGAAGAGGTCGCGCAACGTCTGATCATGCCACCGCAGCAGGTCCGTCCACGCGTCATCGCCGATCGCTTCGACATGCCGGCGTCGGCATTTCGCTCGGCGAACATCGCCACGTTTGCCTGAACCCACGCGAGCAGCCCATGCGCCACCGACTCGGGTTCGTCCTCAAGGAGGCGTGTTGCGGCCGCGATCCACCCTCCGAAGACTCCGACCTCGCCCCGCCGGATGAACGTTCCGCACATCTTCAGTGCCATCGCGGCGGCCGCGGCACGTTCACCTCCGAGCGCGAAATTCAGCATGAGCGCGCTTGCGCGCGGCGATTGCCTCGTCGCTGCGTCCCGCGACGTACAA
>DASYVZ010000063.1:0-4236 GCA_035936515.1 Solirubrobacteraceae bacterium
GGATCGGCCGCGTGCACGATCCGGTAGGCGCCGACGTCCTCGCCGCCCATCACCCGCGCGCGCCGGCGGCCGAGCGGCGCGCGGGTCCTCATCCGACCCGTAGGCGGTCGCGGTGCAGCTCCTGCAGCGACAGGACCGCCGGCTCGCCGTTGCGCGCCGAGCCGATCGCGCGGGCTGCCGCGTGCGCGCCCGACAGGGTCGTGATGCAGGGGATCGCGCGGGCGATCGCGGCGCGGCGGATCTCCCAGCCGTCGGCGCGCGCGCCCGAGCCGGTCGGCGTGTTGATGACGAGGACGATCTCGCCGGCCTCGATGCGGTCGACGACGTTGGGCGAGCCCTCGCCGACCTTCTTGAGCACGTCGTCGACCCGCACGCCCATGGCGCGGATCGCCTGCGCGGTGCCGGCGGTCGCGACGATCCGGAAGCCCAGGTCCTCCAAGCGCGAGGCGAGCGCGTACGCGCTGGGCTTGTCGCCGTCGGTCAGCGTGATGAAGACCGTGCCCTGCGTCGGCAGGATCGCGCCGGCCGCGGCCTGCGCTTTGGCGAACGCCGTCGGAAAGTCGCGCGCGACGCCCATCACCTCGCCGGTCGAGCGCATCTCCGGGCTCAGCAGCGCATCCGAGCCGGTGAAGCGGTCGAACGGCAGGACCGCCTCCTTGACGCAGACGTGGTCGGTCGGCATCGCCTCCGACGGCAGCCCGAGCTCCTCGATGCGCTCGCCGAGCATGAGCCGGCAGGCCATCTTCGCCAGCGGCACGCCGATCGCTTTGGAGACGAACGGCACCGTGCGCGAGGCTCGGGGGTTGGCCTCGATGACGAACAGCCGCCCGTCGAGCGTGACGGCGTACTGGATGTTGATGAGGCCGACGGTGTTCAGGCCTCGCGCGATGCCGCGCGTGTGCTCGCGGATCTCGTCGAGCATCTCGGGTCCCAGCGAGTGCGGTGGCAGCACGCACGCGCTGTCGCCGGAGTGGATGCCCGCCTCCTCGACGTGCTGCATGATCCCGCCGATCCAAACGTCCTCGCGATCGCACAGCGCGTCGACGTCGACCTCGACCGCATTCTCCAGGAAGCGGTCCAGGAAGATCTCACGTTGCGTGGGTGTGGATCCGTTGCCCGTGCGCTTGAGGTAATCGGCGAGGTCCTCGCGGGAGTAGACGATCTCCATCGCGCGTCCGCCGAGGACGTAGCTCGGGCGCACGAGCAGCGGGAAGCCGACGGTCTCCGAGACCGCCAGCGCCTCCTCGACGCCGTGCGCGGTGGCGTACGGCGGCGCCTGGTAGCCCAGGCGCTCCAGCAGCGCGCCGAAGCGCCCGCGATCCTCGGCGAGGTCGATCGCGTCGACGCTCGTGCCGAGGATCGGCACGCCGGCATCCTGCAGGCCGGCCGCGAGCTTGAGCGGCGTCTGGCCGCCGAACTGCACGATGACGCCTGCCGGCCGCTCGATCTCCACGACGCCGAGCACGTCCTCGAGCGTCAGCGGCTCGAAGTACAGCCGGTCCGACGTGTCGTAGTCCGTCGAGACGGTCTCGGGGTTGCAGTTGACCATCACGGCATCGCGGCCGGATGCGCGCACGGTCATCGCCGCGTGCACGCAGCAGTAGTCGAACTCGATGCCCTGGCCGATGCGGTTCGGGCCCGCGCCCAGGATGAGGACGCTGGGCCGCTCGCCACGGCGCACCTCGTGCTGCACCGGCGCAGCGCCACCGCCCGAACGTGTCGGCGCAAAGCGCTCCCAGCTCGAGTAGTAGTAGGGCGTCTCGGCGGCGAACTCCGCCGCGCACGTGTCGACGGACTTGTAGGTGCGCGCGCCGCGAAACGGCGCGGCGGGGTCGGCGGCGAGCGCCTCGAGCTCGCGCAGGAACCACAGGTCGATCTTCGTGCGCCGCTCGATCTCCTCGGCGCCGGCGCCCGCGGCGAACGCCGTCAGCAGCACGTCGTAGCGATCCGGGGCCGGCATCTCCAGCCGGGTGAGCAGCTCCTCGAGCGAGCCGCTGACCGACGGGATCGAGTCCAGCTCGCGGCTGCGCATCGCCTTGGCGAACGCCTGCTGGAACGTGCGTCCGATCGCCATCACCTCCCCCACCGACTTCATGTGGGTGCTGAGCCGCTCGTCGACGCCGGAGAACTTCTCGAAGGCGAAGCGCGGCCACTTCACGACGACGTAGTCGATCGTGGGTTCGAACGACGCCGGCGTGCGCAGCGTGATGTCGTTGTCGATCTCCTCCAGCGCGTAGCCGACCGCCAGGCGCGCGGCGATCTTCGCGATCGGAAAGCCCGTCGCCTTCGAGGCCAGCGCGCTCGAGCGCGAGACGCGGGGGTTCATCTCGATGACCATGATCTCCTCGGTCTGCGGGTTGACCGCGAACTGCACGTTCGACCCGCCGGTCTCGACGCCGACGGCGCGGATGACGACGAAGGCCTGGTCGCGCAGCCTCTGGTAGAGGCGGTCGGTCAGCGTCTGCTGCGGGGCGACCGTGACGCTGTCGCCCGTGTGGACGCCCATCGGGTCGATGTTCTCGATCGAGCAGACGATCACGCAGTTGTCGTTGTGGTCGCGCATGACCTCGAGCTCGAACTCGCCCCAGCCGATCACCGACTCGTCGAGAAGGACCTGGCCGATCGGCGACGCATCGAGGCCGCCGCGGACGATCGCGCGGAACTCCTCCGGCGTGCGGGCGATCCCGCCGCCGCGGCCGCCGAGCGTGTACGCCGGGCGGATGATGATCGGCAGGCCGATGTCGATGAGCGCGTCGTCGGCCTCGGCGAGGGTCGTCGCGATCGCCGAGCGCGGCATCCGCAGGCCGGCCTGCTCCATCGTCGTACGGAACTGGTCGCGGTCCTCGGCGCGGCAGATCGCGTCGTAGTTGGCGCCGATCAGCTCGACGCCGTGCTCGGCGAGGGTGCCGTTCTCGTGCAGCTCCTTGGCGAGGTTCAGCGCGGTCTGGCCGCCGAGCGTCGGCAGCAGCGCGTCGGGCCTCTCGCGCGCGATCACCTGCGCGACGGGGCCCGCCAGCAGCGGCTCGACGTACGTCGCGTCGGCGAACTCGGGGTCGGTCATGATCGTCGCCGGGTTGGAGTTGACGAGCACGACCTCGTAGCCCTCCTCCTTGAGGACCTTGCAGGCCTGCACGCCGGAGTAGTCGAACTCGGCGGCCTGGCCGATGACGATCGGGCCCGAGCCGAGGATGAGGATGCGCTGGATGTCGTCTCTGCGCGGCATTACGCGGCGGCCTTCGCGATCTGGTCGAGGAAGCGGTCGAAGAGGTAGAGGCTGTCGTTCGGCCCCGGCCCGGCCTCGGGGTGGTACTGGACGGTGCCGCCTACGACGTCGAGCAGCTCGAGGCCCTCGACGGTGCGGTCGTAGAGGTTGATGTGCGACAGCTGTGCGGCGCCGAAGTCGGTCTCCCAGCGGACGGGCTCATCGCCGGGGATCGTGCCCTCGCCGTCGGGGCCGAGGACCGCGAAGCCGTGATTCTGCGACGTGATCTCGATCTTCTGAGTCAGCAGGTCCTTGACGGGATGGTTGGCGCCGCGGTGGCCGAACGGCAGCTTGAACGTCTCCAGGCCGACGGCGCGGCACAGCAGCTGGTGGCCGAGGCAGATGCCGAACACCGGCTTTCGCCCGACGAGCTCGCGCAGCGTCTCGACGATGTAGTCCAGCGCCGCCGGGTCGCCCGGGCCGTTGGCGAGGAAGATCGCATCGGGATCGTTGGCGAGCAGTTGCTCAGCACTCGTCGCGCACGGATGCAGCTCGACGACCGCGCCGCGCTGCACGAGGTGGCGCACGATCGAAAACTTGATCCCGGTGTCGATCGCGGCGATCCGCGGCCCCCCGCCGCTGCCGTGAACCGTCACCTCGTGCGGCGAGGCGACGCGCGCGAAGTCCGCGCCGGCCATCGGCGGCTCGGCGCGCACGAGGTCCATCGCGTCGGCCTCGCCCATCGACGCTTCGAACACGCCGCCGCGCATCGAGCCGGCCTGGCGGATGTGGCGCACGAGCGCGCGCGTGTCGACCTCGCTGATCGCCGGGATGCCGCAGTCCGCGAGCCAGTCCAGCCAGCCTCGTGCGGCCCCCGGCGCGTCCTCGGTGTTCATCGCCGAGCGCATGATCACCGCGCGCGCCCAGATCCGATCGGACTCCATCGCCTCGTCGCAGATGCCGTAGTTGCCGATGTGCGGATAGGTGAACGTGATGATCTGCCCGGCGAAGCTCGGGTCGCTGACGGACTCCTG
>DASYVZ010000064.1:0-2284 GCA_035936515.1 Solirubrobacteraceae bacterium
GATCGACCTCATCGACGAGGCCGCCTCGCGGCTGCGCATCGAGATCGACTCGATGCCCGAGGAGATCGACGAGCTCAAGCGCCGCGCGATGCAGCTCGAGATCGAGCTCGAGTCGCTGCGCAAGGAGAAGGACGACGCCTCGAAGGCGCGTAAGGAGACGCTCGAGCGCGAGCTCGCCGAGCTGCAGGAGCAGAGCTCCGCGCTGACGGCCCAGTGGCAGGCAGAGAAGGCGAAGATCACGGCGATCCAGGATCTCAAGGAGCGCCTCGACGTGGCCCATCGCGACGCCGAGCGCGCCGAGCGCGAGGCCGACCTGCAGAAGGCCGCAGAGCTACGCTACGGGACGATCCCCGAGCTCGAGCGCGAGCTCGCGGAGGCCGAGGCGCGCTCGGACGCCAACGAGGGATTCCTCAAGGAGGAGGTCACCGCCGAGGACGTCGCGGAGATCGTCGCGCGCTGGACCGGGATCCCGGTCAGCCGGATGCTCGAGGGCGAGGTCTCCAAGCTCGTCCACATGGAGGAGCGCCTGCACCAGCGCGTCATCGGTCAGGACGAGGCGGTGTCGGCCGTCGCGAGCGCGCTGCGCCGCGCCCGGGCGGGGCTGTCGGATCCCGATCGCCCGATCGGCACCTTCCTGTTCCTCGGCCCGACCGGCGTCGGCAAGACCGAGCTGGCCCGCGCGCTGGCGGAGTTCATGTTCGACACGCAGGAGGCGATGGTCCGCATCGACATGTCGGAGTACATGGAGAAGCACTCCGTCGCCCGGCTCGTGGGCGCACCGCCCGGCTACGTCGGCTACGAGGAGGGTGGCCAGCTGACGGAGACGGTCCGCCGCCGGCCGTACTCGGTCGTGCTGCTCGACGAGGTCGAGAAGGCGCACTCCGACGTCTTCAACGCGCTGCTGCAGGTCATGGACGACGGCCGGCTGACCGACGGCAAGGGCCGCACGGTGAGCTTCAAGAACGTCGTGCTGATCATGACCTCGAACATCCCGGGCGGGCGCGAGGGCGCTGAGCTGCACTTCCGCCCCGAGTTCATCAACCGCCTCGACGACATCGTGGAGTTCGACTCGCTGACGCGCTCGCAGATCAGTGAGATCGTCACGCTGCAGACGCAGCGCGTCGCCGACCGTGTCGCCGAGCGCGGCATCGAGATCGTGCTGAGCGACGAGGCCCGCGAGCTGCTCGGCGACCTCGGCTACGACCCGGTCTACGGCGCCCGGCCGCTGAAGCGCGTCATCCAGAAGCGGCTCGTCGACAAGCTCGCGCTCGCGCTGCTGGAGGGCGCGTTCGAAGAGGGCGACGTCGTCGCGGTGGACGCGGCGGGCGGCGAGCTCGTGCTGAGCAGGGCGGTCGCGGCGCCGCAGGACATCGCGGCGTAGACGAGGCGTCAGCGCAGCGCCTCTTCGGCGGGTGTGGCGGATCGTTCGCGCATCGCGCGACGCATTCGCCGCCCCCCGCCGGCTGTCGCGCCTCTAGCGCGGCCCCTTGAGATCCCACGCCGGCTCGCTGCCGGGCGCGGGTTCGTAGACGCAGAACGTGCCTGTCTTGATCGCGGCGCCGAGCTGGCGCCCCAGCACCGCGTCGTGCTCGGCGATCCGCTTCAGCGCGTTGCGAATCGCGCGCGTCGCGTTGACCCGGGCGCGCTCGGCGTCCGAGCCGGTCTTGCGGTCGCGGCCGTGCAGCCCGACGGCGCCGGCGAGCTCGCGCGTGACGAACGCGAGCTCCTCTCGCGCGCGCGCAGCGCGCGCGAGATCGTCGAAGGCCTCGGCCTCGTCGATCTCCTCCTGCAGCTCGGCGATCCGTGCTCGGTAGGCCGCCTTGGCCTGGTTGTCGAGCACCGAGCCCGCGTCGCCCTCCCCCCGTGCGCGCACCTCGATGCCGGCGCCGGTCGCAATCGCCGCCGTGGTATCGCCGCGGGCGGACGTCGCGGCGCCGACAAGGTCGAGCGCGTGAAACTCGACGTGCGGAGCGGCGAGCAGGCGCGCCACGTGCGCCAGCCCTTTCGCGTCGCGCAGCTGGATCTGGCGCCCAGGCGGGCCGATCGTCCAGACGTCGCCCCGCCGATAGAACGCCACCGGACCGAGCGCCGGCGTGACGCCGCCGCCGCCGGCGGGGGCGCCCGCACGATCCTCATCGGCGTCCATGGCATCCTCGTCGCCGGCCGCCTTCGCTGCCGACGCCTCCCCCTCCGCCTCGTAGTGCGCGAGTAGGCCGGCCAGCTCCAGGCGCCGCGCGATCGCCAGCGCCTCGGCGCGCAGCTCCCGCGCACGCTGCGCATCAGC
>DASYVZ010000065.1:0-3869 GCA_035936515.1 Solirubrobacteraceae bacterium
GCATCGCGAGGCCCATCACGAGCAGGATGTTGCCGAGGATCGAGCCGATGATCGACGCCTTGACGACCTCCTGCAGGCCGGCGTTCAGCGCGAAGATCGCGATGATCATCTCCGGCGCGTTGCCGAACGTCACGTTGAGCAACCCGCCGATGCCGGGCCCGGAGCGGTGCGCGAGCTCCTCGGTGGCACGGCCCATGAGCGCCGCCGTCGGGATCACGCCCGCCGCCGCCGCGCCGAAGATGATCGCCGCCTCGGCATGGCTGAGCTCGAGCAGAATCGCGATCGGGATGAACGGGACGAGCAGGTACGGCCAGCCCGAGCCGGACAGCAGGAACCGGCGCGCCCTACCCACGGGTGGTGCTCAGATGGCGAAGGTCGCGACCGGGGTCGATGCCCCAGCGGCGCGCGAGCGCGTCGAGCTGCGGCGTGAGCGGCCATCGGTCGGGACGCGGCTCGCCCTCGTGCTGCGGATCGGCGCCCTTGAGCGACATGCTGCCGGTGTTGTCTCCGATCTCGCGGATCGCCGCGACCTCGTCAGCGTCGAGCAGGACCTGGGAAGGCGTGGCGAGCAGTTCGGCGCGCTTGTCCTCGATCGGCCGGGCGTCCGGACCCGGCTCTTGGATGAGCGTCGGCACGACGCAGGCGACCGGCTCGTGGGCCAGACACCACTGCGCGGCGAGCTGCAGCAGCGTCAGCCCGTGGCGCTCGGCGACCGGACGCAGCAGCTCGAGCTTCTGGGCGCCGGCGTCGACCCAGCCTTCGGGGCGAAACGTGCGGTGGTCGCGCGGGGCGAAGGCGTGGCCGGGCTTGACGTCGTCCCAGAAGAGGCCGCCGTAGTCGATAACGCGCGTCGTGACCTTCACGTCGTGCTCACGGGCGGCGCGCAGGCACAGCTCCGCCGGCCACGGCTCGAGCGGGTTGAGGATGACCATCGCCCAGTCGATCAGCTCGCCGAAGCGCTCGAGGCAGTCGATGATGTCCAGCGTGAAGCCGTTGGCCGGACCGGGGGCGACGCCGAGGCGGGCGGTGAGGCCCTCGTCGCGCACGGCGCGCAGCGCGTCCCAGACGGTCGGGCTCGTGTAGCCGGTGCGGTCGGGATTGTGCAGCAGCAGCAGGTCGAACGCGTCGAGCCCCAGCCGCTCGAGGCTGCGCTCGGTCGCCATCCGCACGTAGTCGCCGTAGGCGTCCGGACCACGCAGGCGCGGATCGGTGAAGCGCGGGTAGCCCTTGGCGCCCTCGCGCTCGCCCTCGTAGAAGTCGTGTCCGATCGCGCCGACGACGCAGACGCTGTCGCGGGCCGTGCCGGCGAGCGCGCGGCCGAGCAGGCGGTCGGCCTCACCCGCGCCGTAGGCGTCCGCCGTGAGCAGCGTGTCGAGGCCGTCGCCGGGAGTCAACAGCGCCGCCAGGCGCTCCTCGCTGATCGGCACGCCGAAATGCAGGTAGCGACCGCCGCTCCAGGTGCCGATCGCGGTGTGGGAGGGCGTGCGCATCCGCATAGAGGGTACGCGGGCCGCTGCTGCAGCGGCCCGCGGCGGGCGACGCGCGCGCAGCGGGACTATTCGGCGAGCTTGGCGATGCAGCGCACGAGCGACGCGGTCTCGCCGCCCGCGCCCGTGATGCACTGCAACAACGCGGCGCCGGCGGCCGCCGATCCGTCGCCGATCAGCCCCTTGCCGATGCCGGTGATCACGTCGCCGATGCTGCCGCCGGTGAGATCGGAGAGTGGGCGCGCGTCGTCCGGCGCCTGCACGCTGAGCTTCGTCTCGTTGACGTCGGTGAGACGCAGCCGCAGGTTGATCTTGCCGGCGTCGAGCCCGGGGATCGGCCGCGCACCGTCCTCGAAGGCGAAGACGATCCGCACGGCGAGCTGGCGCAGGATCTTGTCCTCGGTGCCGGTCCAGACGTCGACGCGGGCCGTCTTCACGGCCTCGGCGATCTGCTGGCGGATCTGCGGGCTGAGCAGCCCGCCGGAGCCGCCGCGAGCCTTCGACAGCAACCGGTCGATGTCCGCCAGCAGGGTGGCGACCTTGACGTTGCCGCTGATGCGCGTCGTGTCGACGCCGACGACGTCCTCCTCGCCGCGTATCTGGGCGCCCTCGATCCAGCGCAGCGGGTCGATCCCGAGCGCCTTCAGTCCCGGCTGCTTCTTGGCGGCCGCGTCAGCCAGTCCTTTGCGCAGGCCGGCCACGAAGTCGCGATCGACCTTGTAGTGGCGCTCGCCGAGCTGCACGAACGCCGCCCGGCCCGTCGACAGCGCCGTGCCGCGGAACACCTGGTGGGCGAGCGTGGCGGCGACGTCGAGCTCGAAGTGCGGCAGCTGGCCGTCGCCCGGTTTCATGAACGGTCCGTCGAGCGAGAGCTTCATCGGACCGCCGAGCGCGAGCAGCCCTTCGGGGTCGAGCTCGAACGTGAGGTTCGCGTGACCGTTGTCGATCGCCGAGACGCCGCTGCCGAACGTCTCGTCGAGCAGCTCCTGCGCTGTGGCGTCCTCGTTCTCGTCGCCGCCGCACGCGGCGAGCAGCGTCCCGCACAGCGCGAGGCAGGCGAGCGCGGCGAGAAGATGACGAAGCGAGCGGATCACGGTGGAAGAAGTCCCTGCAAGGACAACTGCAGCGCCGGCAGGGTGTTCAACCTAGCATCGCACCCGTGCGCCGGACTCCGATCGGTGGGCTCGCGCTGGCGCTTCTGCTCGCGCTGGTCCTCGCCCCCGCCGCCCCTGCTTCCCCTCTGCTGACGCTGCGCGCCGACGGCACGACGTTCGTTCGCAACGACCGCACGCTGCCGCCCGCACAGGCGTCGCTGCCGTCTGTGCGGGTCGCCGGCCGCCCGCGTACCGCTTCGCGTCGCAGTCCCTCCGTGCGCGCTGCGGCCGCCAAACGCACTGTCCGCGGCGAGCTCGCGCGGATGGTCCGAGCGGGCGCCATCGACCGCGCCACCCACGACGCCAACCGCGCGATCTACAGCGACGCCCTCAGGCTGCGCGGGAAGCTCGGCGGCGCCCGCCGCGCCGCGCTGGGCGCCGTGCTGCGCAACCTCGAGGATGTCGCCGCGAGCGGCAGCCTGACGACGTCGCGGTTGCCCGCGCTCTTCGAGACGGTCGCGCGCAACCGGCAGTGGTGGTCCAACGGCCCGCTGCTGCGAAACGGCGCGCGCGTGAGCTTCTCGGGCAGCCGGATCGTCTGGCAGTTCTACGCCGGCGAGGGGCTGCAGATCCAGTGGCTCGGCACCTTCGGCAAGGCCAACGGCCTGTGGCAGGGCGGCTATGACGCGTCGCTGCGGGGACTGCTCGACGAGGCGCTGGCGCTGGCCGCCCAGCGCGCCGGCGGGATCGCCTGGGAGTACCTCTTTCGCTTCAACGGCGGCAGGCCGCCCTGGGTCAGCGGCTTGGCACAGGGCACGGCGCTGCAGGCCTACTCGCGGGCGGCCGTGCGCTTCGGCGAGCCGCGCTACTTCGAGGCCGCGCGCGCGGGACTCGGGATCTTTCGCCAGCCGCCCCCCAGCGGTGTGCGGGTGGCGACGCCGGCCGGCGCGCACTACCTCATCTACTCCTTCGCGTCGCGGCTGCGCGTGCTCAACGGGTTCACGCAGGCGCTCAACGGGCTGCATGACTTCGCCGCGCTGGCCAACGATGACGAGGGGCGCGCGCTGTTCGCCGCGGGCGAGGCGCAGCTGCGGGGCGAGCTCGCGGAGTACGACACCGGCGGCTGGTCGCGCTACTCGCTCGGCGGCCGCGACGCCGACGTCGGCTACCACACGCTCGCGCGCGACTTCCTGCGCAACCTCTGCCAGCGCATGACCGAGGCCGCCGCGCGCGCGGCGCAGCCGGCGGGGGTGCCCGCGACGCCCGCCGGGGGAACGCCGCCCGTGCC
>DASYVZ010000066.1:0-4107 GCA_035936515.1 Solirubrobacteraceae bacterium
GCTCGGCCGCGACCTGCTCGCCCGCGAACGGCTCCTCGCGCGCGATCAGCCGGTCGGCGGCCTCGACGATCGTGACCTCAGATCCGAGCGACGCCCACGCCTGCGCCATCTCGACGCCGACGACGCCGCCGCCGAGGACGAGCAGCCTGGCCGGCACCTCGCGCGCCGTCGTGATCTCACGGTTTGACCAGGCGCCCGCCTCGGCGAGCCCGGGAATGGGCGGCACCAGCGCGCCGCTGCCGACGGCGACGACGACGGCGTCACGCGCGACGAGCACGTCGTCACCCACCCGCACGCGCCGCTCACCGTCGAGGTGTGCCTGGCCGCGCACGAGCTCGACGCCGGCGCTCTGCAGCCACGGGACCTGCTTTGCGTCGTCGAGGCCGTTGATGATCTCGTCGCGGCGCTCGAGCACCGCCCCCACGTCGAGATCTCCGCTCAGCGCCTGGGCGGCACCCGGCACGCGCGCGGCCTCGCGCAGCGCCTCGGCGGGACGCAGCAGCGCCTTGGACGGCATGCACGCATAAAACGAGCACTCGCCGCCGACGAGCTCGCGCTCGACGATCACCACGCGCTTCCCGCCACGTTCCGACAGCCGAGCGGCCAGTACCTCGCCGGCCGGACCTGCGCCGATCACCACGACATCGAATTCCCGTTGCATGTTCGTGCACTCCATCGTTGCGATTATCCAGGGGCGCCCCGTCCTGCGGCCGCGCTTGTCGATTGGAGTCACCCGGGGAAGCAAAGGATTCAGCGCCGGCCGTGAATCCTGAGACAGCGCACGCGGACGCGCAGGCCGGCAGCGGCGCGGTCAGATGAAGCTGAAGAGGTCACTGTGGGGCGGCCGCTTTGACCCGCGCCTCGTGACGGACGGTTGCGCGAGTGCTCCGAGCACGCGATGTCCGCGCCCGTCGCTTCCCGGCACCCGCGGGTGCCTCAGCGGCGGGCGAGCTGCTCAGCCGCGTCCTGTAGCGACACGGCGATCAGCGTGGGCTCGGGGACGGTGGCGAGCAGGTGCTGCTCGCGGTGCGCGACCCAGGCGGCGCCCCACCCCGCGCGAAGCGCGCCGAGGATGTCCCAGGCGTGCGCGGCGACGAGGCAGACCTCGTCGGGCTGCGCGCCGAGCCGCCTGCCGGCGTGGCGGTAGACGCGCGGGTCGGGCTTGTAGGCACCGACCTCGTCGGCGCCGGTCACCGTCTCGACGTGGCGATCCAGGCCGGCTGCCGCGATCGCTTTCTGCGCGGCATCGCCTGCGCTGTTGGTCACCACCGCGATGCGATAGCCGGCGACGGCGAGCGAGTCCAGCGCACCGGCGGCATCCGCAAACGCCGGCAGCGTCCGCGCCCGGCGCATCGCCTCGTCGAGCACGGCCTCCTCGATCCCTGCGATGCGGAGCGAGCGCTCGAGCGCCGCCCGCAGGTAGTCGGGAAACGGACGATGCTCGCCGGTGAGCGTGTCGGCCATCGCCTGCAGCACCGCGTCGTCGAGCGCCGCGCGTGCCAGTTCGCGGTGCTTGCCGTCCAGCATCGCTGCGGGATCGAGCAGCGTTCCGTTGAGATCAAACGCGATCCAGACCGGCCGTCGCATCGACCACCCCCTTGCCCCGTTCGACGGCTGTGCAAGCTCTCCGAGCGCGGACGGACCACCCGTCCGGAGCTGCGCACCGCCGTTGCGGCCGAGAATGCTCACCGCGGACCCTCCACAGCGCGCAGCACAGCCAGCACGGGTCGCGCGGCCGCGCGCATCCGCGGACTCCCGTAACGGGCGGCGAGGTGCTCGTCAGCGGCGCGCGCCGGGCCCTCGGCGAGCGTCGGGTAGGCATGCACCGTGCGAGACACCACAGCGAGCTTCGCGCCCTGCGAGACCCAAGCGGTCAGTTCGGCGATCGCCTCGCCGCCGCCCGCCGACGCGATCGTGGCGCCGACGAGACGACCGCGCGAATCGGCGACCAGCTTCGCGAATCCGTAGGCCTCGCCGGAGGTGATCGCGCGGTCTGACCGAGCGAAGTCAAACCGCGCGATCTTCACGCGCTCTCCCCAGCGCTCGCGCGCCTGCGCTTCGGATAGGCCGACGCGCGCGACCTCCGGGTCGGTGAACGTGACCCACGGGATCGTGCCCGAGACGGTGGAGCGGGTGTGAAAGAGGGCGTTGGAAGCGGCGACGCGGGCGTGGTGGCCGGCGACATGCGTGAAGGCCAACCCTCCCGTCACGTCGCCGGCGGCGTAGATGCCGTGCCCGCTCGTGCGCAGGCGATCGTCGACGATGATCGCGCCGCGACCGTCGACGTTCACGCCGACCCGATCGAGGCCGATGCCGGCCGTTCGCGGAGCCCGTCCCGCGGCGACCAGAACGCGATCGAACGCCAGCGTCTCGCCGCCCTCGAGCAGCAGCTCCCGGTCGCGGACGGCGACGGCGCGCGTCTGCGTGCGCACGTCGACGTCCTCGCCGTGCAGGCGGTCGGCGATCAGGGCGCTTGCCTCCGGCTCCTCCTCGAGCAGCAGGCGGTCGGCCATCTCGACGAGCGTGACCTGCGAACCGAGCCGCGCGAACGCCTGCGCGAGCTCGCAGCCGATCGGCCCGCCGCCGAGGACGACGAGCCGCCGGGGCAGCTCACGCAGATCCCACACGGTCTCCGTCGTCAACGCCTGCGCCTGGTCCAGCCCATCCAGCGGCGGCAGCACCGGATGCGAGCCCGTGGCGATGATCGCGGTGCGCCAGCGCAGCGTTCTGCCCGCTGTCTCGATCCGCCCCGGCGCCACGAAGCGGGCCTCAGCCTCGATCACCTCCACCCCGGCGTCGCGCAGCCGCTCGGGCGAGTCATGCGGCGCGATCGTGGCGATCGCCCGCGCCACATGCTCCATCACCCGCGAGAAGTCGATCCGCGGCTGCACCGGCTCGAGCCCGACCGACGCGGCATGACGCATGTGGTGCGCGAGCCCAGCCGCGGCGATGAGGCTCTTGCTGGGCACGCAACCGGTCCACAGGCAGTCGCCACCCGTTCGACCACGCTCGATCAGCGCGACGCGCGCGCCCGCAGCCGCCGCGATCATCGACGAGACGAGCCCGGCGGTACCGCCGCCGAGCACGACGAGGTCGTAGCGGTGCCCGGCGCCCTTCACGACTGCGCGCCTCGGTGGACCTCGACGCCGGGCCCGAACGGACGGATCGCTGTGCTGATCGTGTTCATGAGCTCTCTCTTATCTCGTTGGCGAGTCTCGGTGCGACCACGCTCGGCGGCCGCCGCGCTCAGCGACCGTCCAGCAAGCGGAACGCGCTCGCGACCCCGACGCCGTAGGCGAGGTGGTAGCCGACCTCCATCGCGATCTCCTTGGGGGCGTACTTCCACGGCGGCTCGTAGAGGCCCATCGGCACGAGTTGCACGTAGGACATCGCCCAGACGGCGGTGCCGAATAGCAGGCCGTGGCGCAGCGGCGCTGCTTGCGCGCTGCTTTGGGTGAGGCCGTAGATGGCGCCCCAGCCGGTGCCGTAGCCCCAGTGCGTCGCGTGCGTCAGCAGTGGGATGCGCTCCGGCGAAACCTCGTGGTCGAAGACGCCCTCGCTGATGCGCTTGGCGACCTTCGCGGGCGCGGACGCCTGCTCCCACGGGTCCTGCTCACCCTGCCGGGGCTCGCTCTGCTCGTCCTCTGAGCCGCCGTCGGAGGACTGCAGCTTCGCGGGCAGCGTCTGCGCAAGCGTCATGAAGCCGGTGCCGACAACGCCGGCGACGATCCCGCGGGCAACGGCGGCCAGCGGGGCGTGGTCTCTGCTCATCGTGGTCCTCCTCGTCGCATGGTGATCCTGTCAAGGGTGCAGCGCCTCGTGACGTGCCGGAGCGTGCGACACGATGCCGCGCTCGTCATCACCCGATCGGCGCTCTTCGAAGGGTGTGCCTTCGGGTTGTGACCCGCCGCGGGGGCAAAGGATTCACCTCCCGTCAGCGCGGCGACAGCCCTCGCTCGGGCAGTGGCCGAGGGGGTAACACCCGCGCATGAGCAGCTTTCTGTCGACCTCACGCAAGAGTGCTCCGGCTGGACCGCTCGCCACCACGGCCCGCGGGCGGCGCGACGGCATCGGCCGGCCAACGAGCAAGGCCGCCGAGCGCGTCAG
>DASYVZ010000067.1:0-4596 GCA_035936515.1 Solirubrobacteraceae bacterium
GCTGGAGGCCGAGCTGCTGCGCTCCGGCGCGGAGCTGGCGGGCGCGCTGCTGAGCGAACTCGCGGACGTGAGCGCCACGCGCGGGCTGTACGGCAAGCCGCTGGCACAGGGCCTGGGCGCCCGCCTCGCCGGGATGCACAACTCGCTGCTCGACACGGTGCTCGAGGTCAACCAGGCGCTGCGCTTCGCGGTGCTCGACGTCGTGCACGTCGTCACGCTCCTGGAGTACCTCTCCCGCGCCGCCGCACGGGACGGCGATGTCGAGCTGCAGGGCTTCCTCGAGGACTGGGCGCAGAGGCTGCGCGCGCAGGAGGACGCGATCCGCGCGGCCGCCGTCGCGCTCGGCGACGACCCCGATCGCGCGGTGCGGCCCTGCACCCCCGGCCTCGTCGGTCGCGTCGGCCACGGCGCCGCCAGCGCGCTGGGCACGTTCGGCGAATGGGTCGACCGGCGCGCGCGGCGCTGAGCGCGGCGTCGCGCGCAGCGCTGCTCGGCCACCGCGGCGGAAGGTGACGTCGCGGCCGGGTAACGGAGTCACGCGGCGTCGCTGCGCTCGTCCTCGCGCTCGATGTCCATGCGCAGCGTGCGCAGCGCCTGGCGGATGATGCGCGACACCTGCATCTGCGAGACGCCGACGAGGCGCGAGATCTCGGTCTGGGTGAGGTCCTCGGCGAAGCGCAGCCGCAGCACCTCGCGATCGCGCTCGGACAGGACGTCGAAGGCGTCGTCGAGCAGGACGCGCATCTCCGCGCGGTTGATCTCCGGGTCGCGGGCGCCGATCGAGTCGGCCAGCGTGACGTCGTCGCCCGTCGGCTCGTCCAGCGAGCGGGTGCGGCGCGCTTCCTGGCTCTGGATGGTCAGCAGCACCTCCTCGAAGGGCTCGTCGACCGTGTTCGCCAGCTCCTGCACCGTCGGCGAGCGCCCGAGCTCCGTCGTCAGCTCGTCGCGCGCCTTGGCGAGGCGAATCTGCAGCTCCTGCATACCGCGCGGCACCCGCATGGCCCAGGTCTTGTCGCGGAAATGGCGTTTGATCTCCCCCAGCACCGTCGGTGTGGCGTACGAGGAGAAGCGCACGTCGCGCGAGAGGTCGAAACCCTCGATCGCCTTCATGATGCCGACGCAGGCGACCTGTACGAGGTCGTCGATCGGCTCGCCACGGCCGCCGTAGCGGCCCGCCAGCGCGCGCGCGAGCGGCACCATCTCCTCGGCCAGCGCGTCGCGGGCACGGGTGTCCCCGTGCACGTGATACGCCCGCAGAAGCGTGCGCTCGCGGTCGGCGCGACCCGCGTTCGTGCTTACCCCCTCAGTCACGTACTTCACAGCCTCGCATACCGCGCCCCGGGCGGCACGCGCGGGTTGACCGCCGGGTCTGGCAGGGTGTCAGCCGTGCTCGAGCGGCGCCATCGTCAGCCCGGCGCCCTGCAGATGATCCCAGTACAGCTCGGCGGCCTCGCGGTGGCCGGTCCACACGATCGCCAGGCCGCTGCGGTGGATCGTGTCCGCGATCCGGTAGCCCTGGTCGACGCTGACGCCGGGGATGTAGCGCGCCAGCGTGTGTGCGACGTGGTCGAACGTGTTGTGGTCGTCGTTGCGGACGATGACGCGCCAGTGCCCGCCCAGGCCGCTGCCCGGTGGACCCGTCCGCGGCTTCTCGATCGTCTGGCTCACGATTCGCAGGATACGAGCGCTCAGCCGGTTGTGCCAGTCTCCCGCTGGCGACCGAGGTAGCGGTCGATGCCCAGCCATTGGTCCTCGGGCGGCATCGCCTGGGCAAACGAGGCGGCCGTCGGCTCGTCAAGGCTGGCGCGAAGCTCAGCGCGCAGCGCCTCGGCATAACCGTCGCGATCGGTGCGGGCGCCCACCTCCGTCCAGTGCGCAAGCGCCTCGCGCAGGCGCGCAAGGTGCTCGGGGACGTCGCGGTAGTCGCCGAAGTGCGTGATCGCGAGGCTCTGCGGCTCCCACGCCTCGATCGTGTCGATCGACGACTGCCAGGCCTCGAGGTCGAAATCCGGCGGCGGCGTCGGCGCCAGCAGCAGCTCCCCCGGCGGCAGGCGCACACCGGTGGTGTCGCCGGGGAAGACCCACCCGCTGTCAACGTGGCGGTAGGAGACGTGATGCGACGCGTGTCCCGGTGTGTAGGCCACTTCCCAGCCGTCCTCGCTCTCGCCCCCGCGCAGCACGCGCAGGTTCTCGGCCGCAATCGGCACGACCTCGCCCCAGAGACGGTCGAACTCCTCGCCGTAGAGACGCTTTGCCGAGGTGACAAGCCGCGTCGGGTCGACGAGGTGGCGTGCGCCGCGCTCGTGCACCCAGACCTCCAGGTTCGGCCAGCGCCGCACGAGCGCGCCCGCAGCGCCGGCGTGGTCGAAGTGGATGTGTGTCAGCAGCAGCGCGCGCGGCTCCTCTTCCCCAAGCGCGTCGAGCAGCGTCTCGGCCGTCGATTCGGGCCCTGGATCGACGATGACGTCATCGACCTGCCATGCACAGATGACGTGCTCGAGGCCCTCGTGAAAGACGTCGATCGCGCGCATCGCCCTGACGCTAGCCAACCATCGACCGCAAACGGCCGTTCGCCCGCGTCGGACGAACGGCCTGCGCGATCTCCGGCGAAGCGAGCCCTAGGTCTCTTCCTCGGCGGCGTCCGGACCCGCCACGTCGTCGTCTGGTGTGGCATCGTCCTCGGCGGCCGCATCGTCACCGCCGCCCTCCTCCATCAGCGCCGCGACGTCGAGTGCTCCGTCGTCGTCGTCGCCGCCGCCGCCGGCGGCAGGGCCGGCCTCTTCGGCCTGGGCGATCTGCTCGTCGGTCAGCGCGTCGACGCCCTTGGGGATCTCGCTCTCGGGAGCGTCGTCGCTGCCGGTCTCGGGCTTGTGGTGACCCACCACCGCGTCCTCCTTCGCCTCGCCGGTGGTCGCGCCTGAATCCTCCGCCTTCGCCACGTTCTCCTCGTGTGCCTCGTCGATCTTCTCGCGAACTTCGTCCTCTGCCATGAAAGCCTCCCCAGCGTCGCTCTGTGCACTGGCACCTACCCGTTCGACGCGCGACCTTATCCGAGGTGCCGCGAGTACGATCTGACGCCATGAGCCAGCCCCCCGCTCACCGCCTTGCGGAGCCCGATCGCCCCTGGATGATGCGAACGTACGCAGGGCATTCGACGGCGCGTAAGTCCAACGAGCTGTATCGCTCGAACCTCGCGAGGGGCCAGACCGGGCTGTCGATCGCGTTCGATCTGCCGACGCAGACCGGCTATGACGCCGACCACGAGCTCGCCCGCGGCGAGGTCGGCAAGGTCGGCGTGCCGATCGCCCACCGCGGCGCGATGGCCGAGCTCATGGACGGCATCCCGCTGGAGACGATGAACACGTCGATGACGATCAATGCCACCGCGGCGTGGCTGCTGGCGCTCTACATCGTCACGGCGGAGGAGCACGGCGTCGACCCGCGCGTGCTGCAGGGCACGACGCAGAACGACATCATCAAGGAGTTCCTCGCGCGCGGGACGTACGCGTTCCCGCCCGCGCCGTCGATGCGGCTGATCGCCGACCTCGTGGCCTACACCGTGACCGAGGTCCCGCGCTGGAACCCGATCAACATCTGCTCCTATCACCTGCAGGAGGCCGGCGCCACGCCGGTCCAGGAGATCGCCTACGCGCTGTCCAACGCGATCGCGGTGCTCGACGCCGTCCGCGCGCGGGTTGACGCGGAGCTCATGGGCAAGGTCTTCTCGCGACTGTCGTTCTTCGTCAACGCGGGAGTGCGCTTCATCGAGGAGCACGCGAAGCTGCGCGCGATGGGCCTGCTGTGGGAGCAGATCGGCCGCGAGCGCTACGGCGTGGAGGATCCCAAACACCTGCGCTTCCGCTATGGCGTGCAGGTCAACTCGCTCGGGCTGACCGAGTCGCAGCCCGAGAACAACGTCCCGCGCATCGCGCTCGAGGCGCTCGGCGTCACGCTCGGCCGCAACGCCCGCGCGCGGGCGATCCAGCTGCCGGCGTGGAACGAGGCGCTCGGCCTGCCGCGTCCGTGGGACCAGCAGTGGTCGCTGCGCATCCAGCAGATCCTCGCCTTCGAGACCGACCTGCTCGAGTACCCCGACATCTTCGAGGGATCGAAGGTCATGGACGGGCTCGTCGCCGAGCTCGCCGAGGGTGCGCGCACGGAGATGGCGGTCGTCGAGGAGCACGGCGGCGCCGTCGAGGCGGTGGCCTACATGAAGTCCTCGCTCGTCGATTCGCACCGCGAGCGGATCCGCCGCATCGAGGCGGGCGAGCTGACCGTCGTCGGCCACAACAAGTTCCGCGAGACGGCTCCCTCGCCGCTCGCCGAGGGCGAGGACGGCGGGATCATGACGGTCGATCCCGGCGTCGAGGCGGAGGCGATCGCGTCGCTGAAGGAGTGGCGCGCCGCGCGTGACGCCGGCGCCGTGGAGGCCGCGCTGGACGAGCTTCGCGCGGCGGCCGCCGATGCGAGCGTGAACATCATGCCGGCGACGATCGCCGCCGCACGCGCCGGCGCGACGACCGGCGAGTGGGCGCAGGCACTGCGCGACTCCTTCGGCGACTATCGTGCGCCGACGGGTGTCGGCGAGGCCTCCGC
>DASYVZ010000068.1:0-2913 GCA_035936515.1 Solirubrobacteraceae bacterium
GGGCGGTGCTGCTGCTCGGCGAGGCGGTGCGCAACCGCCGCGCGTGGGCCGACGAGGTCCGTCGGCGCCAGCAGCGCGCCGAGCAGGACCGCGAGCGTGAGGCCGAGCGCCGCGTCCAGCAGGAGCGGCTTCGCATCGCGCGCGAGATGCACGACGTGCTCGCGCACACGATCGCCGCCATCAACGTGCAGGCGGGCGTTGGCGCCGACGTGCTCGACGCGGCGCCCGCCAGGGCACTGGCCTCGCTGCGCACGATCCGCCAGCAGAGCCGCGACGCGATGACCGAACTCAAGGCGACTGTCGGGGTGCTGCGCGAGGGCGCGCCCGAGGCCCCGCGCGCCCCGGCGCCAGGACTGGCCCAGCTCGACGGGCTGCTCGACATGGCCGCCGACGCGGGCGTGCACGTCAAGCTCTCCATTGCTGGCGTAACGCGTCCCCTGCCGGGGGCCGTCGGCCTGACCGCCTACCGCATCGTGCAGGAGTCTCTCACCAACGTGGTCCGTCACGCGCACGCCTCCACGGCGACCGTCCGCATCCACTATCGCCCCGACACCGTCTTGCTCGAGGTGCGAGACAATGGGAGCGGCGACACGAACGGCGCACCGGAGCACGACGGGCACGGCCTGATCGGCATGCGTGAGCGGGCCGCAGCGCTCGGCGGAACGCTGGAGGCCGGTGCAGCTCACGGCGGCGGCTTTCACGTACGCGCCATGCTCCCCACCGCAAAGGCGCCCGTGTGAGCATCCAGGTGTTGCTTGCAGACGACCAGACGCTCGTGCGCTCGGGCTTTCGCGAGCTGCTCGAGCGCACCGACGGGATCGAGGTGATCGGCGAGGTCTCCGACGGCGCCGCCGCCGTCGAGCGCGCCGGCGCCGAGCGGCCCGACATCGTGCTGATGGACATCCGGATGCCCGTCATGGACGGCCTCGAGGCCACGCGCAGGATCGCCGCCGATCGCAAGCTCGCCGAGGTCCGCGTGATCATGCTGACCACCTTCGATCCCGACGAATACGTGTTCGAGGCCCTCCGCGCTGGAGCGAGCGGCTTCCTGCTCAAGGACATCGAGCCCGACGAACTGCGAAACGCCGTGCGCGTCGTCGCCGGCGGGGACGCGTTGCTCTCACCGAGCGTTACCCGCCAAGTGATCTGCGAGTTCGTCTCACAACCCAGCCACGAGCGCCACCGACCGGCCGAGCTCAAAGAGCTGACCGAGCGCGAGCAGGCCGTGCTGGCCCTCGTCGCCGCCGGCCTGACGAACGCCGAGATCGCCACACGGCTCGTCATCAGCCCCGCCACCGCCAAGACCCACGTCAGCCGCATCTTGCTCAAGCTCGACGCCCGCGACCGCGCCCAGCTCGTCGTGATCGCCTACGAGAGCGGCCTAGTCAAGGCCCGCTCCGCACCCCACGGAACCTCAGCGACAACCCACTGAAGCGTTTCCATGCTCGTCGCGGGTGCGCGCGACGGACAGGAGGCTGCGAGGTGACGGCCATCTCGAACGCCGTCCTGCGACGCGACGACCAAAACCGGATGCCCCGTGTTCGGGCCGATCGATGCGGCAGAGGCGGCGCTCCGCCGCTGGCCACCCGGTGATCGCGTGAATGCGCAACCGTGAGGACGGACCGGCGTGACGCTGCGCAGGGCCACGCGGCACGACGCGCGCGGACCAGCCACGTCCGCCCGCGGGCGGACAGACGTCTTGGCCCGTAGGGGGATGTCTGAGTGACGGCGCGGCGGTACCGTCCGATCTGTGGACCGCGCGCCTCCGGAGTCCTCCCAGGCAAATCAGCTGCGGGCGCTGGTGCCCTTCTGCGCTGCGGCCGTCGCGGTGCTCGCTGCCGTCGCCGACCCGGGGTCCGCGGGCGATCTTCTCCTCGTCGCGGTCGTGGTCGGCGCCTTTGCGGTGTGGGCCTATGTGCCGGGCGTGCCGTTGTTGGCTCTGTCGCTTGCCGTAGTGGTCCCGGTCGTGGTCGCCCAGCGTGGCGGCGATCTCGAGCCGTTGATGTTCGAGGTCTCTGTCCTCGCGCTGGTCGTCGGGCGCTGGGCAGAGTCGCTCGTGATGGCGGTGCTGTTGGGAGTGCTTGCGCTCGCCGCTCCAGTGGTGGTGAGCCTGATTCAGGAGCCACCCCGATTGTCTGTCGGGATTTGGCTGATGGGCGTCGCGTTCCCGTTGGTGATCGCTCGCGCGATCGCTCGCCAGGAGCAGCTTGGCGCCCAGCTTGACGCCACGCGGCGCCAGCTCGCCGAGCAGGCTCTGCTCGAGGAGCGGCGTGAGATCGCGCGCGACGTGCACGACTTCGTGGGGCACGGATTGGCCGCTGTCATGCTGCAGCTGACCAGCGCCCGTCACGTGCTGCGCCGCGACCCGGCGGCCGCGGAGGAGGCGCTGCGCTGCGCTGAGGACGTCGGGCGCCGCAGCATGCAGGAACTGGGTCGTACGGTCGCGCTGCTGCGCAGCGAGGGCGATGGGCCGGCGTTGACACCGTCATCGACGTCGTCAGCGGACATCGCGACGCTCGTCGCTGATGCGACAGCAGGCGGTCTTGCGGTCGAGTTGCGGACCCGCGGCGATCTCGCCGCGATCGCGCCGAGCGTAGGGGGCGCGCTTTACCGCATCGCGCAAGAGGCGCTGGCAAATGCCGCTCGTCACGCACCGCGCGCGCGCACTTTGCTTGCGATCGAGGTCGCCGACGGGCGCGCGGTGCTGATCGCCGAGACGACCGGACCGACGATCGCGCCAAAGATGGATCAGCAGCCGACTGGCTACGGGCTGATCGGGATGCGTGAACGAGCGACCGCGCTCGGGGGCGAGTTCGCCGCGGGGCCGACGCCCGGGGGCTGGCAGGTGACCTGTCGGCTGCCGCTGGAGGCACGACAAGCGGGACCGGTCGAGGGGGCCGCCGGCCGATGATT
>DASYVZ010000069.1:0-3624 GCA_035936515.1 Solirubrobacteraceae bacterium
GGCCTGCGCGGCGCGCACGATCGACGACTCGGGGTTCGCGCGCGCGGCGGCGGCGGGGTTGGGCTCCTTGGCGATCGACAGCGGCGCGTCGATGACCTCGATGCCGGGGCCCGCGGAGCCGAGCTCGGCGGCGGGACCGAACAGCAGCACCCGAACGCCTTGCGCGGCGGCGATGTTCGCGCCCCCGGCGACCTCGGCGGGACCGAGGTCGGCGCCGTTGGCGTCCACAGCGATGACGGGAACGTGCAGCATCGGCTCGATGCGACCCTTCCCATTCGAGCGACCGGTCAGCCCCCTGATGCGTCCGGCCGGCACGCGCCGGCCTCCCTCAGTGGTCGTGGTGGTCGTGCGCGGTGGTCGGCGCGACGACCTCGCGGCCGGCGTAGTAGCCGCAGGCCGGGCAGACCCGATGCGGGCGCCGTGGGCTGTGACACTGCGGGCACCCGTTGTAGACGGGCGCGGCCATCTTGTGCTGGGCGCGCCGCTGGGCGGTGCGCGCGTGCGACTGCTTCTGCTTCGGGACCGCCATAGCTCGCGGAAGGGTAGCGCAGCGGAGCCGACCCCACCCGACCGGAGGAAGGAGTGGCGTCCTCGCGCGCGAACGGTAACGCCATGAGTCAGCTCGAACTTGATCCCCTCCTCCTCGAGACGCTGCGCACGCTGCAGCAGCACGACGTCGAGTTCGTGCTCATCGGCGACGTGGCCGAGGCGATCCACAACAGCGGCGGCTTCGTCTCGGGCGTCGCGATCGTGCCCGGCGCCTACGGGCGCAACGTCGAGCGCCTGAACGCCGCGCTGCAGGCGATGGACGGCGAGCTGGGCATCGCCGGCACGCCCGCCACGACCGACCTGGACTACCGCCGCTGCGACCTGCGCGAGCTCGCGCCGTGCTCGTTCATGACGCGCTACGTGGACATCGACGTGAACTTCGAGCCGCTGGGCACGAGCGGCTACCGCGACCTGTTCGACGAGGCCAAGCACATCGAGCTGGCGCCAGCGATCAGCCCGCTCGTCGCCGCGCCCGAGGATCTCGCGCGCATCGGCCGCAGCAGCGCACCCCCGGCGCCCTACGCGCAGCCGCCGACGGCGCTTCCGCGCTGAGAGCTAGTCGAACTTCAGCTCGCCGAGCTTGGCCCAGCGCGGGTCGGGCTCGCGCTCGTGCGCGTGGTCGGGACCGGCCGCATTGAGGTCGACGCCGCAGATCGGGCACAGGCCCGCGCAGTCCGTGCGGCACAGCAGCTGCACCGGCAGCGCGAGGGCCAGCGCGTCGCGCGCCCAGCCGCGCACGTCGAGCACCTCGTCCTCGACGTAGGGGCTGCGCAGCTCCTCGACGTCGCCCGGCTGATCGACCTCGCGGCTGTCGACGCAGACCGCGGGACGGGCGGGCTCCAGGCAGCGCATGCAGGGGCCGCGCAGCGACGCGTCGAAGCGCAGGCGCAGCGCGAAGCCGTTGTGCGTCGTGCGCGAGATGTCCAGCGTCGCCGCGACCGCCTCCGGGATGATGGCGTACGTCTCGCCGCCGAACTGCAACGGGTCGAGGCCGACCTCGAGCACGAGCCTGCGTCCTTCGCCGGAGCTCAGCCGCAGGCGACCGAGATCGAAGCTGTCCGTGCGGGCCGGCATGGCCTCTTCAGGCTAGCGCTCAGCGGGTGCGTGCTCGGGCAGCGAGCGCTCGGCGAGCTCACGCTTGAGCACCTTGCCGGTCGCGTTGCGCGGCAGCTCGTCGACGAAGACGACGTCGCGCGGCACCTTGAAGCGGGCGAGGTTGGCCTTGACGTGCTCCTTGACGTCGCTCGCGCCCAGGGTCGAGCCCTTGCTGCGCACGACGAAGGCCCGCAGCCGCTGACCGAAGCGGGCGTCGTCGACGCCGATCGCGGCGACGTCCGCGACGCCCTCCAGCGCAGAGATCGCATCCTCGACCTCGCGCGGGAACACGTTCTCGCCGCCGGAGACGATCATCTCGTCCTCGCGGCCGTCGACGAACAGCCGCCCCTCCTCGTCGAAGTGGCCGACGTCGCCGGAGGACACGAGGCCGTCGACGACGGGCTTGTCGTCGCCACTGGTGTAGCCGTCGAAGACGAGGTCGTTGCCGACGAAGATGCGGCCCGTCGCGCCCGGGGCGACCTCCTGGTCGTCGGCGTCGTAGAGGCGCACGGTCGTCCCGCGCGGGGGCCGGCCGGCGGTGCCGGGGGCGGCGCGCAGGTCGGCGGGCGTGGCGACCGTTGCCCAAGCGACCTCCGTCGAGCCGTAGAGGTTGTAGAGCACGTCGCCGAACGTGTCCATGACGCGCATAGCCAGCTCCCCGGGCAGCGTGGAGCCGCTTGCGGCGATCACGCGCAGCGAACCGGTGTCGTACTTGCGCACGACCTTCGGCCCGCACTCGAGGATCCGCTGCAGCATCACGGGAACGACGACGAGCGCCGTCACCCCGTGCTCGTCGATCGCCCGCAGCGTCTCCTCGGGGTCGAAGCGCCGGCACAGCACGAGCGTCGACGACAGGCCGAGGGCGAGGACGAAGTGCGCCAGCCCCCAAGAATGAAACAGCGGCGCCGCGATCAGCGTGCGCCCGCGGGCGCGCAGCGGGATCTTCGACAACAGCGCGGCGGCCGGATCGAGCGTCTTCGGCTCCTTGCGGTGGGCGCCCTTCGGCGCGCCGGTGGTCCCGCTCGTGAGGATCACGATACGGCCCTTGGACTGCGGTGGTGAGACGTCGCGGGGATCGCCGCGCTCGATGAGCTGCTCGAGCGCGACGCCGGCGCTCGACGGCGCCGAGCCGCTCTGCGTCCACGCCACGTACCGCGCACGTCCCTCGGCGCACGCGTCGACGAGGCCCGCGAACTCCTCGTCGTAGACGATCGCGCGCGGGTCCTCGCTCGCGCAGACCCCGGCGAGCTGCGGCGCCGAGAAGGCGGTGTTGAGAAGCAGCGCATGCGCGCCGAGCTTCGACGTCGCGACGAGCGCCTCGACGAAGCCGCGGTGGTTGCGACAGAGGATCGCCACGGCGTCGCCTTCGGCGATCCCGTCGGCGCTCAATGCGTGCGCGAGCGCGTTCGTGCGCCGGTGCAGCTCGGCGAAGCTCAGCTCGCCGTCGTCGTCGATGAGCGCGGTCGCGTCGGGGAAGCGGGCCGCGGAGGCGGCGTAGCCGCCCGCGATCGTCGGCCCCCATTCGCGCAGCGCCTTGACGACGCGCGCGAGGCGATCCGGGCGGGTGGGCGCGAGCATGCCGCTCTCGGCGAGCCGAAGGGCGGTGAAGGCCTTCGCTGACAGCGTGTCGAGCAGCACGGCGCCGTAACTTACGGCAGGCGCAGGTCCGGCGGCAGCGCACCCCGGTCGATCAGAGCGTGGATCTCGGCCGCGCGGCGCGGGTTGAGGAAGACGTGGCGCTGACCGACGCTCGGCTTCTCGGCGAGCAGGCCGGCGGCGATGAGCGCCTCGCCGACCGCGTCGGCCAGCGCGCGCTCGTTGCCGGCGAAGCCGCGCGCGAGATGACGAAAGTCGGTGTGGTAGCCGCCCCACTTGCCCATCCCATTGAGGCGTTGCAGGATGCGCCGCGCGATCCGCCGCCCGGCGTCGGGATCGTCGTGCGGACGTCCGGCCGCGCCTGCGCCGCCGGCGCCGCCGGCG
>DASYVZ010000070.1:0-2252 GCA_035936515.1 Solirubrobacteraceae bacterium
GCCCGCACCCCGACCGGCTCGCGCTCTGGGCGCTGCTCATGGGGCTCATGCTGATCCTGGTCGCCGTCGGCACCGCCGACGCATCGGTCCTCGCGCGCTGACGGCGCATCGAGCCGCGCCGCCGCGCGCAACGGCGTCAGCACGCCGACAAGCGCGGCATGCGTCAGCGCCGCCGCGGGCATTCTTCGCAACATCCACACATCAGCGTGAGCCGGGGTTTAGCCGCGTGCGTAGAACTGGTCGAGCCCGCACTTGTGTGGGCGATCAGAGCGGCCTAGACTTACGAGAAGTAAGCAAAGCACCGGCACGGACGCCATTCCCAGCCATCTCCCCCCAGAAGGCTTCCCATGAAGACATCGATGAGCAGGTTTCAGATCCACGACGACCTCACCGCGCCGGAGGGCTCGGTCCCGGTTCTGCGTGGCGCCCTCGCGACGGGTGGCCAGCTGCCGAACTTCCTGGGTGCTCTCGCCGGCTCGCCGGCTGCCTTGCGCGGCTACGCGCGCTTTCGCTCGGAGCTGCGCCGCGGCGAGCTCGACGTGCCGATGCTCGAGCGCATCTCGCTCGCCGTCGCTGAGCATCATGGCTCGCGGCCGGGCATCGCGCTGCACACCCGCACGGCGCGGCAGGCGGGCCTTGCGCTCGACGAGGTCGCGCTCGCGCGCAAGTTCGACTCCAACGACGAGCGCGCCGCAGCGTTGCTGCACTACCTGAAGGCCGTGGTGGAGAACTCCGGCCGCCCGCCGGTGCACCTGCACGAGGAGGCCCGCGAGGCCGGCTGGAGCGACGAGCAGATCCTCGAGGCGATCGCCTACGTGGCACTCGAGCGCTTCACCGCGATGGTCAACGTCGCCGGCGACGTTCCCGTCGACGGCTCGGCAGAAGACACCCGGACCCTGCACGCCGCATAGATGTCGTCGACCCGCCGCAGCGCCTGAGCGGCCGCCGCGACCGCATGACGCGCAACGAGAACGGTCCTCAGCCGGACCAGCGCGATCGCGCGCCGGCGAAGCGGACCGTCGTGGCCACCACCGATGAGCGGCCCTGCTGCTGCCCCTACTACCACGAGGCGATCGAGCTCATCGGCCGCCGCTGGACGGGCGCCATCGTGGGCGTGCTCATCCACCGCGACACGCTGCGCTTCTGCGAGATCGCCGGCGCCGTGCCGCAGCTCTCCGACCGCCTGCTGTCGGAGCGCATGAAGGAGCTCGAGGCGCGCGGCGTCGTGCGCCGGACGGTTCGCGCGGGCCGCCCGGTGCGCGTGGAGTACGAGCTGACGGAGATGGGGCGTGCGCTCGCACCCGCCGTGCGCGAGCTCGAGCGCTGGGCGCAGCGCTGGCTGGCATAACCGTTGCGCAGCAGATCGCCTGCAAGCCGCGACGGTCTAGGCTCCAGCGATGACCGACGACCGTCCTCAGACGCCGGCCGACGTCAAGGCGATCGTCGCCGAGCGCGACATCCGCTTCATCCGGCTGTGGTTCACCGACATCCTCGGCCAGCTCAAGTCGTTCTCGATCAACCGCGACGAGCTCGACGACGCCTTCGAGGGCGGGATGGGGTTCGACGGCTCCTCGATCACGGGCTTCAACGCGATCGAGGAATCGGACATGCTCGCGATGCCCGACCCGTCGACGTTCGCGATCCTGCCCTGGCGCCCGGAGGAGCAGGGGGTCGGGCGCCTGTTCTGCGACGTGCTCACGCCCGAGCGCACGCCGTACGAAGGCGATCCGCGCCACGTCCTGCGCCGCGCGCTGCAGCGCGCCGGGTCGATGGGCTTTGACACGTTCAACGTCGGGCCCGAGCTCGAGTACTTCCTCTTTCGCGACTCCAACGGAACCGAGGTGCTCGACAACGGCGGCTACTTCGACCTGACGACGCTCGACGCCGGCTCCGACGTGCGCCGCGAGACGGTGCTCGCGCTCGAGCAGCTCGGCATCCACGTCGAGTACACGCACCACGAGGTGGGTCCCAGCCAGCACGAGATCGACATGCGCTACGCCGACGCGATGAAGATGGCCGACGACTGCATGACGTACCGCATCACCGTCAAGGAGTACGCGATGAAGTACGGCTGGCACGCGACGTTCATGCCCAAGCCGCTGTTCGGCGAGAACGGCTCTGGCATGCACACGCACATGAGCCTGTTCCAGGGCGGGCGCAACGCCTTCTTCGATGCCGACGACCCGTACTTCCTGTCGGACACCGGCAAGGCCTTCATCGCCGGCCAGCTCAAGCACGCGCGGGAGATCTCC
>DASYVZ010000071.1:0-2373 GCA_035936515.1 Solirubrobacteraceae bacterium
CGACAGCCATGGCTTCACTCGAACAAGAGCTCAATGACGCGATGGCGCTCGACGTCGAGCCGATCATCGAACAGATCAAGGCCGAGGGCGGCGGGATCGAGGGTCTCGCGCAGATCATCGAACAGGTCGTCCTCCCGCTCCTGGGCGGCCAGAAAGCCGCGATCCTGCGAGTTGCCCGCGAGGTGGACAAGCATCGCGCGGCGATCGCGGAGTTCCACGCCGACTAGTTCGCTGGTTCTGGACGTGCATGAGCAGGGCGCTGGTCGTCGGTGACCGAGCGGCCTCCGCGGGCCCACGAACATGCGACGGCTCGGCGCTCAGGACGACCGTAACGGCCTGACGCGCCGTCGCCCTGATCGTCGCGCGCCATGGCCGGCACGTCGTCGGTTGGCTGTTCTGCGTGTTCGGGCTATACGGCGCGTTCGGTGAGCTCGCGCAAGGGCGGGGGCTGCGCGATCTGCCGGGCGGCGACTGGGGCACATGGTTCTCCCTCTGGATGTGGATCGCCCACGGCGTGGTGTTCGCGTTCGTGTTCGCGCTGTTTTCGGATGGCAGGTTCCTGAGCTCCCGCTGGCGCGCCGCCGCCTGGCTGACCCTGATCGGGTGCGTCATCGCCCTTCCCGGGCTGGCGCTGGGACCGACTGGCGAAGAGGCCTTGCGCCCGCCGGCAACCCGATCGCGATCGACGCGTCGCTCGCCGATGCGCTCGCGGGGGTGGGCCAAGCGCTCTTCGTGATCGGGTTTGTCTTGTCGGGCGTCTCCCTCGTGGTGCGCCTGCGGCGCTCCGAGGCGTCGAGCGCCAGCAGCTGAAGTGGTTTGCGTACGCGAGCGCCCTGCTCGTCGCGGTGTCGCCGTTTGTCGTCGCGCTGTGGTCGAGAACAGCCGTCGTGCAGGTGCTCTTCGCGGTCGTGCTGTGCGGTCTGCCGATCGCTGCCGGGCTCGCGATCCTGCGCCACCGCCTCTACGAGATCGACCGCGTCGTCAATCGCACGCTCGTCTACGGCGCGCTGAGCGCAGCCATCGTCGGGCTCTACGCGACCGTCGTCCTCACGGTCGACGCGCTGCTGGCGGACGCGGACTCGCGCGGCGGCGCGCTCGTCGCGACCGGCGTCGTGGCCGTGACGGTCCACCCGCTGCGAACGTGGTTGCAGCAGCGCGTCAACCGCCTGATGTACGGCGACCGCGACGACCCGTACGCCGCGCTGTCGCGCCTCGGCGAGCGGCTCGGCGCCGACGTCGCGCCGGACGCCGTCCTGACGACGATCGTCGGAACGGTCGCCGAGGCGCTGCGCGTCCCGTACGTCGCGATCGAGCTCGCGCACGACGCGCGGTTACAACCGCCGCGGCGCACGGCGAGCGCGGCCGCGGCAAGCTCGAGCGCGTCCCGCTCGTCTCACGCGGCGACACGGTCGCGAGGCTCGTCGTCGAAAGCCGCGCTGCGGGCGAATCGTTGCGCTCAGACGAGCTGCGCCTGCTCACCGACGTCGGGCGCCAAGCCGCGACGGCCGTCGACGCGGCGCGGCTGACGAACGACCTGCAGCGTTCCCGCGAGCGGCTGGTGGTGGCACGCGAGGAGGAGCGCCGGCGGCTGCGACGCGACCTGCACGACGGCCTCGGCCCGACGCTCGCGGGAGTCGTGCTGCAGCTCGACAACGCGCGCGCGCTCGTGCGAGAGGATCCCGAGCTCACGAGCGCGATGCTCGCGGCGTTGCGCGATGTGGCGCAGGAGGCCATCGGCGATGTCCCGCGAACATCGAGCTGATCCCGACTCCGGCTGGATACCCGCCGGCGTTCGCGGTGCCGTCGTCGTGGACGTCGACCTCGAGGTTCCCGTTGAGCGCCAACTGGACGACGCATGTGTGCGTGAGCGCGCAAACCGAGCTCGGCGGAAGCTTCACGATCGCGCCCGCACGCGAGCGGGGCACCCGTGTTCACGTCACGCCTCCGCTCGGCGGCTTGTGACCGACGACCGACTGCGTGTGCTGATCGCCGACGACCATCCCCTGTTTCGGCAGGGACTGCGCGTGCTCGTCGAGAGCGCCGACGACCTCGCCGTCGTCGGCGAGGCGCAGAACGGCACCGGCGCCGTCGCCCAGACGCTGCGGACACGTCCCGACGTCGTGCTCATGGATCTGAACATGCCCGCTCTCGGAGGCGTCGAGGCCACGCGCCGGATCGTCGCCGCCCACCCGCAGATCCGCGTGCTCATCCTCACGATGTTCGAAGAGGACGAGTCCGTCTTCGCCGCGATGCGGGCAGGCGCCCGCGGCTACCTGCTCAAGGGCTCGGGCCGCAACGAGGTGCTGCGCGCCGTGCGCACCGTTGCCGCCGGCCGAGGCGATCTTCGAGCCGCGATCGCCGAGCGGCTCACGT
>DASYVZ010000072.1:0-9240 GCA_035936515.1 Solirubrobacteraceae bacterium
CCTCGGGTTGGCGCGGGCCCGGTGCCCGGCGCGGGGGCGACGCCTGCCGCGAGCCGGTCACTCGGGCAGGCTCTTCGGCCCCGCGAGCTTGCGCCCCAGCAACTCGGCGATCAGCGCGTCGACGTCGGCGAGCTTGTCGGGGACCGTCAGCCCGCTGTCGCGCGCCAGGCTGACCTGCGCATGGTGCGCCTCGCCGACGTCCGGCATCGCGTGCGAGGGCGCCTCCGAGCGCGCGCTCCACGTGCCGTAGAGGTGTGGAAACTCGTCGGCGCGCCGTAGGAAGTCGACCTCCGGATGCAGCACGGCCTCCTGGTGCATCTGGCGCCTGGCGTTGGCCACCGTGGTGGCGATCTCCGCGCGCTGGGCGACGAGTGCGCCGAGCTCCGACCCGAGCTGCGCACGGATGCGGTCGCGATGGGCGAGGGTCGCGGCGTTGCGGAGGCTCTCGCGTGCGCGCGCCTCGCGCAGCGGGTCGACAAGCAGATAGGCGACGCCGATGCCGAGCAGGAACACGGACGCCGAGACGAGGAAGTACACCCCGGGCTCGCTTGCGGAGGGCTGCGTGTTCTGCGTCAGGCGCTCGGCGGCCGAGCCGCGTGCGCCGGCGGCCTGATTGGCCTGCTGGCGGGCGGCGGCGGCGTTGTTCGCAGTGGTCCGGGCGCTCTGCACGCCGTACCACAGGCCCAGCCCGGTCACGATGATCGCCACGGCCACCCCGTAGCGCGCGGTCCGCGAGAGGTCGCGGTCCAGCAGCGGCCGGCGCCCGTCTCCGGACGGCTGCGGGTCCTTCGCGTTGGCCAGGCGCAGGTTCTTGCCGCATGACTTCTGCCCGACCGCGATGAGAAGCGCGATCACGATCGCCGACAGCGCGGGGGCGCCTTCGCGCAGCACGTCAGGATCGCTGGTGCGGAAGCGTGCGAGCTCGCGGAAGCCGTCGTAGGCGAACAGCGCCTCGGCGATGCCGACGGCGAAGAACAGCGCCAGCAACCATCCGCCGGCGGCCATCCGCGCCGCCATGCGCCCCCGCATCGTCGTCGGGGGCGGGTCCGGCGGCCCCTCACCCGGCGCCGTCGCGATCTGCTCGGCGGCGGCGTTGGCGCTGATCAGGTCGTCGTCGAGCGTCCGTACGCGCACGGCGCTTTCCATCAGCGGGCCCAGCCGCGAGCCGATCAGGTGGTCGGCGTGCTGCGCGATGCTCTCCGCGACGATCTTGCCGCGCACGCGGTCGGCGTCGTCGCGCGGATGGAGGGCCTGCGTGCGTCGCCCGTCGGCAAGGTCGGGCGCCGGCGGCGTGCCGTCGGCGATCGGCCGAGCGACCTGATCCGGCGCCTCCGACGGCTCGCCGAAGCCCGGGATCGACAGCAACGGCGGCGGCACGCCCACCGGCTGCTCCTGCGCAGCGTCAAGCGCGGCGGATCCCTCCGTCGTGTCCCGGGGATCGAGCTCGCGCGTCGTGTCGTCTTCGTTCACGGCTCTTCCTCGCTATCGCCTCGTCACAGCTCTGTCGTCGTCTCGCAGTTCGCGGCGCCGGTCTGCTCGCACGCGGTCTTCCAGATCTCCACGAGCTTGTCGGTGCGCCGCGCGCTCTGGTTGACGCGACCGGGCAGCCGGCCGAGGCCGATGGCCTGCAGCACGTCCACGCCCTCCGCGTCGCCCAGCAGCTCGCCCAGCTGCGCGCCAAGGCTGGCGGTGGAGTCGCCGGCCTGCAGGCGGCGCGCGAGCATGAGCTGGTCGCTGGCCTGCACGCCGTCGGAGACGAGCGTCACCGCCGCGGCGCCGGAGTGTCCCTTGACCTCGCGCAGCGCATTGCGCACCGCGCGGGCGATGTCCGACGTGCCGCCGCGCGCCAGCGTCCGCACGCGCGCCGCGAGGGCTTCGTCGTCGTCGCTGACGCCGAGCGCGCTGTCGATCGTCGATCCGAGCGCGCGGCGCAGGTCGTGCTCCATCGGGCCCCGGCGCGTCTCGTCGAGCTCCTCGAGCGGCGGCACCTCGTCGTCGTAGATGACCTCGACGGCGTTCGCGTCGCCGGCGAAGACGACCATCCGCAGGTGCCCGCCGGCGGTGATCGTGTGCTCGGCCGCCCGCACCGCTGCCGACCCCGCGTCGCGCGCCAGCGTCCGATCCTGCAGCGGCCCGGTCGCATCGACGGCGATCGCCGTGTCCACGGGACAATCCTCGGGCGCCTGCACGCTGGCGGGCGCCGCCCCCGGCGTGGCCGCACACGGCGTGTCGCTGCCACCGCAGCTGCCAAGCGCAAATGCGGCTACGCCGAACGCAACGAGTGTGCTCCATCGGGATGTCATTCTGCGCGCTCCGCGTCCCCTGACTCGAGCTGAACCCCGGAGATGGTAGATGCCCGGGAGCTGCGGCGGGTCACGTTCGGACGAGTGCGACGGCGGCGCCAACTGGACGGTGGTCACCACCGCGTCGTGACGACATCGGTGAGCGAGACGGTCGAGCGGCGTTCTTCGCGCCGTGTGTCGCGCCCGGCGACGGTGGGTATCGCCCGCGGATGGAGTCTTCGACCAGCGCTCACAACCACGTCGGATCCGCCCTCGGCAGGCGCCTGCGCGATCTCGCCGAGCTACGTCCCGGGGTTCCGGTGCTCAGCCTCTACGTCGACCTCGATCCGGCCCGTTTCGGTACGCAGCCCGCCCGTTCGTCCGCGTACACGTCGCTGCTCGACGAGGCCCACAAGCGCATCGAGGCCCATGAGACCGACCACCGCGGCAAGATGTCGCTGCGCGCAGACCTCGAGCGCGCCAGGACGTTCCTGAGGGACTTCTCCCCGCAGGGAGGGGGCAGCGGCGCCGCGATCATCGCGGCCGACGCCGCCGGGCTCTTCGAGGCCTTCACGCTTCCGCGCGCGGGGCGGACGCAGGTCGTCATCGACGAGTCGCCGTACGTCACGCCGCTCGTGACGGCGGCCGACATGCGCGACTGGCTCGTCGTCGTGCTCGACAGCCGCTGCGCGCGCTTCCTGCACGGCAGCAGCGACGAGCTCGAGGAACTCGACCGGCTCTCCAGCGATGTCGACGCGCCGACGCGGCGCCGCGGGCCGAGCGACGTGCCGCAATGGGTCGAGCGCGACGTGGAAGACCACCTCAAGCGGGTCGCCCAGAAGCTCGACGAGCACGTCGCCGCGGGCGGCTTCGAGCGGGTGCTGATCGGTGGCGCCGAGGAGTCGGCGGCGCGCTTCGAGGAGATCATGAGCAACCCCGCGCGCGAGCGGCTCGCCGGCCGGTTCCAGGCGGAGGTCGATCCCGGCGGCGCCGCCGCCGAGGCCATCCGCCGCGCCGCGCTGCCGTGCTTCGTCGAGGACGAGCGCCGTCATGAGCGCGAGGTGCTCGACCGCCTCGCCGAGCGGCTGGGCCGCGGTGACCGCGCGGTCGCCGGCTGCGCCGACGTCCTGGCGATGCTCGAGCAGGCCCGCGTCGAGACGCTGCTGTACTCGGAGGCCTACGAGCCGCCCGATCCCGTCGTGCTGGAGAAGGCGATCGAGGACGCCATCGCGCAGTCGGCCGAGGTCCTGCCGGTGCGCCACTACGCCGACGAGCTGCGCGAGCACGAGGAGCTCGCCGCGGTGCTGCGCTTCTAGCCGCTACGCCTCGGCGAGCGCGCGCGGCGACGCGCCGGCCAGAAGCTGCGCGTAGCGGCCGTCCTCGGCGAGGAGCTCGTCGTGCGTGCCGCACTCCGCGACGCGGCCGCGGTCGAGCACGACGATTTCGTCGGCGTCGCGGATCGTCGACAGGCGGTGGGCGATGGCGATCGTCGTGCGGCCCTCCGCAAGCTGGTCAAGCGCCTCCTGCACGGCGCGTTCGGTGTCAGAGTCCAGCGCGCTCGTGGCCTCGTCGAGGACGAGCACCGGCGGGTTTCGCAGGACCGTGCGGGCGATCGCCATCCGCTGCTTCTCCCCGCCCGAGAAGCGGTAGCCGCGCTCGCCGACGACCGTGTCGTAGCCGTCGGGCAGTGCGGCGATCAGCTCGTGGATCTGGGCGGCCCGCGCGGCCTCCACGAGCTCCTCGTCGGTCGCCTCGGGCCGCGCGAAGCGCAGGTTCTCGGCGATCGTCGCGTGGAAGAGGTACGTCTCCTGGGAGACGATCCCGACGGTCGCGGCAAGCGACGCGAACGACACGTCGCGCACGTCCACGCCGTCGATCGTGATCCGCCCGCTGCTCACGTCGTACAGGCGGGCGACGAGGTAGCCGAGCGTGGTCTTGCCCGAACCGGTCTCGCCGACGATCGCCGTCGTCGTGCCGGGGGCGACGACGAGGTCGACGCCGTGCAGGACAGCGGCCGCGTCCGGGTCGTAGCCGAACGAGACGTCCTCGAAGCGGACCTCCCCGCGGATCCTCGCTCCACCGGCACCGAGCTGTACCGCATCGCTGCCTTCGGTGATGTCGACGGGCAGGTCGAGGTACTCGAAGATCCGGTCGAAGAGGGCGCGCGAGGCTTGGATGTCGACTCCCACGTTCAGCAGCGAGCGCAGCGGGCGCAGCAGCTGCGTCTGCAGCGTGGTGAACGCGACGACCGTGCCGATCGTGATCTGCGCCGAGCCTCCGGCCATCGCGATGCCGGCGAAGAGGTAGACGAGCGCCGGCATGATCGCGAAGCTCATCTGCACCGACTCCATCCGCCAGCGCCCCGCCATCCGCGACTGCACCTCGATGTCCGCCAGCTCGGCGGACTCCGCCGCGAACCGCTGCGCGAGCTCGCCGGAGCGGCCCAGCGTCTTGCCCAGCAGGATGCCCGAGACCGACAGCGACTCGGCGACGAGCGCGCTCATGTCGGCGAGCCGTCCCTGCTTCTCGGAGGTGATGCGCCGGCGCTCGTTGCCGACGCGGCGCGTCAGCCAGACGAAGAACGGCAGCAGCGCGAGGCTGAACAGCGCCAGGCGCCAGTCGAGCAGCAGCATCGCGGCCACCGTGGCGAGCACCGTGGTCACGTTGGCGACGATCGACGTCGCCGTCGTCGTGACGACGTTCTGCACGCCGCCGATGTCGTTGGCGATGCGCGACTGGACCTCGCCCGTGCGCGTGCGCGTGAAGAAGGCCAGCGACATGCGCTGCAGATGCCGGTACACCGCAGCGCGCACGTCGTGCATGACGCGCTGGCCGACGACGTTCGACAGCCACGTCTGCCCGACGGAGATGACGCTCGTGGCGACGGCGATGAGGACCATCCCGCCGACGAGCCAGCTCAGCAGCGCGATGTCCTCTTCGGGAATCGCCTGATCAAGGACGGCGCGCAGCAGAAACGGCGTCACCATCCCCAGCCCGGCGCTGAACGCGATGAGCGCCAGCACGGTGCCCAGGCGCGCCTTGTAAGGCGCGAACAAGGCGGCGATGCGGCGGGTCGCGGGGCTGAACAAGAGGCGATGAGTGTAGATGGTTGCGTGCGCAACTACAACTTCGCCGGGCGACGGAATGCCGTCGCGGCGGGCCATACTGGCCGCGTGTCCGCGGGGGAGCCGCTGTTCGCGTTCGAAGCCGTCAGCGTCGGCCCGCCCGAGGCGCGGCGGCTCGACGGGCTCGACGCGCAGCTGCCGGGGGGTGGGCTGACCGTCGTCGCCGGCCCCTCCGGCTCGGGGAAGTCGACGCTGCTGCGGCTGTGCAACCGTCTCGACGTTCCGTCTGAGGGGAGAGTCCGTCACCGCGGCGAGGACATCGCCCAGCGCGACCCGCTCAGGCTGCGCCGCGAGGTTGCGATGGTCTTCCAGCGGCCGGTGACGTTCGCCGGGACCGTGCTCGACAACCTGCGCGAGGCCGACCCCGGCTGCGACGCGGCGCGCGGCGCCGAGCTGCTCGAGCGCGCCGGTCTGGCGGCGACGTTCCTCGCCCGCGACGCCGGCGAGCTGTCCGGCGGAGAGGCACAGCGCGCGTGCCTCGCCCGCGCGCTGGCGACCGATCCGCATGTGATGCTCATGGACGAGCCGACATCGGCGCTCGACGCGAAGGCGACGGCGGTGCTCGAACGACTCGCGACGCAGCTCGTGCAGGACGGCACGCCGGTGGTCTGGGTGTCGCATTCGGAGGCGCAGATGCGCCGCCTCGGCGACTTCGTGCTGCTGCTCGACGGCGGGCGGGTCGATCGCGAGGGCTCTGCGCAGGAGGTGCTCGGGGGTGGATAGCGCCGGCGAGATCGGCTTCATCGGTCTCGCGGCGTCGCTCGTCCTCGTCGGCGTCGCGTTTGCGATCAGCCTGCGACTGAGGCTGCGCCTGGAGCGCGAGCTCGTCGTCTCGGTCACGCGCGGGCTCGTCCAGCTGCTCATCGTCGGCGCGGCGCTGGCGATCATCATCGACCCTGGCACGCCGCTCGTGTGGTCGTGGGTGTGGGTCGTCGGGATCGTCGTCTTCGCCGCCGCCACCGTCAAGCGGCGCGCGCCCGCCGTGCCCGGCCTGTTCTGGATCGGCCTGCTGGCCAACGCCGTCACCGGCGTCGTCGGCTTCGCCGTCGCGTTCGGGCTGGGCATCTTCCCCGTTCGGGGAACGACGATCGTGCCGATCGCCGGGATGCTGATCGGCAACTCGATGAAGTCGGCGATCGTCGTGTCAGAACGGCTCGTCGAGGCGCTCTCCGAGCAGCGCGCGGAGGTCGAGGCGCGCCTCGCGCTCGGCCAGCCGTGGGTGGCCGCCTCGCGGCCGATCCTGCGCAGCGTGATGCGCACGGCGCTCTCGCCGCAGATCGAGAACACGAAGGCCTTGGGCATCGTCTTCCTCCCGGGCGCCATGACCGGCCTGATCCTCGCGGGCGTCGACCCGCTCGACGCGGTGCTCGTCCAGCTCGCGCTCATGTACCTCATCCTCGGCGGCGTCGCGACGACGACGGCGGTCACGGCGCTCGGGGCGGTGCGGCGGCTGTTCACCTCCGACCACCGCCTCGTCGTGCTGCCACGGTCGACGCGCCACACGGGGTGAGCACCCGGGCGCGGCGCGGCCGCGAACCCGGACTCGACCACGGCGGCGATCTCAGAAGACGACGGTGCGCTCGCCGTCGCGCACGATGCGGTCCTCGCAGTGCCACTGGACGGCGCGGGCGAGCACCGTGCGCTCGACGTCGGCGCCGCGGCGCTCGAGCTCCTCGGCGCTGTCGCGGTGCGTGACGCGGACGACGTCCTGCTCGATGATCGGGCCCTCGTCGAGGTGCTCGGTCGCGTAGTGCGCGGTCGCGCCGATGAGCTTCACGCCGCGGTCGCGGGCGCGGGCGTGGGGGCCCGCGCCCGCGAACGACGGCAGAAACGAGTGGTGGATGTTGATGACGGGCACGGCGACCGCGGCGAGGAAGTCGGGCGACAGGATCTGCATGTAGCGCGCGAGGATGATGAGGTCGAAGTTGCCCGCCAACAGCTCGACCTGGCGCCGCTCGGCCTCCGTCTTCGCGTCCGCGGTGACCGGGACGTGGACGAAGGGCACGCCGAACGCACGCACGTCGTTTGCGAGGTCGGGGTGGTTTGAGATGACGAGGCCGACCTCGAGGTCGAGCTCGTCGCGCCGCGCGCGCCACAGCAGGTCCAGCAGGCAGTGGTCGTAGCGGCTGACCATGATCGCCGCGCGCTTGGGCAGTCCGGGATCCGTGAACGTCCATGCCATCGCGAACGGCCGCCCGACCTCGGCGGCGAAGCGCTGCTCGAGCTCGTCGCGCATCGCCTGCAGGCCGGCGCGGTGAAAGACGACGCGCAGGAAGAACCTGCCGTCGGTGGGGTGGGTCGAGTACTGACCGGACTCGGCGATGTTCGCGCCGTGCTCGTACAGAAAGCGCGAGACGGCGGCGACGATGCCCGGCCGGTCGGCGCAGGAAACGAGAAGCCGGCCCATGTCTGGTGTGCGGCTGCGGCGGGTCACGCGACGAATGTACGCGCTGCTCGGGGGCGCTGCGCGAACCCGCTCGCGCGAACCTGGCGCAAAGGAGAGGCGTTTCTCCGCTTGGCGCACGGGTAAGCACGTCGTCTCCTGGGGGCGGGGGAGTCGCATGCGGCGTGCGCCGGTGCAGCCCGTCGCCCCCGTACCGACGAATCCAAGGAGACGATGTGCGGAGAATTCTTGTAGCTACGGCCATGACCGCGTCATTGGTGCTGATCCCGGCCTCGGGTGCCAGTGCCAAGCACACCGGCGGAGGATGCGAGCACGGCGTCACCTCCCATGCCCATGCGACGGTGCCCCACAAGAACCAGGGGACGCACCGGGCGCATGCGAGCATCCCGTACTGCCCGCCCCACGACGCCCCGCGTCACAAGGACCGCATGGACCACATGGCCCATTAGGGGATCCACCGAGTCCTGCGCCGGAGGGCTGCCCCGGCCGAGGTCGCTGTGACCCGTCTTCCTGCGGGTCATCGCGGCCTGCGCCGGCCGGCGCGGCCGCGGCGGCGTCCGGGCAGCCCTACGCCACGGCCTCGCGCTTGGACGCCCGCGCCGCCTTCACGCGGCTCGTCTGGTCCAGCGCGACCTTGCGCAGCCGCACAACGTTCGGCGTGACCTCGATGCACTCGTCCTCGCGCAGGAACTCGAGCGCCTGGTCGAGCGACAGCTTGCGCGGCGGGACGAGGCGCACGAGCTCGTCGGCGGTGGACGAGCGGTGGTTGGTCAGGTGCTTCTCCTTGACGGCGTTGACGTCGAGGTCATCCGCACGCGCGTTCTCGCCGACGATCATGCCTTCGTAGACCTCTTCGCCGGGAGCGACGAACATCGTCCCGCGCTCCTGCAGGTTGAACAGCGCAAACGACGCGACCTTGCCGCGGCGGTCGGCCACCAACGCGCCGGTTGGGCGGGTGCGCAGCTCGCCGAACCACGGCTCCCAACCCTCGAAGACGTGGTGCAGCAGGCCCGTGCCGCGCGTCTCGGTGAGAAACTCGGTCCGAAAGCCGATCAGGCCCCGGGCGGGCACGATCTGCTCCATGCGCACCCAGCCCGTGCCGTGGTTGACGAGCGACTCCATGCGCCCCTTGCGCAGCGCCAGCAGCTGCGTGACGACGCCCACGTACTCCTCGGGCACGTCGATTGCGACGCGCTCGACGGGCTCGTGCAGCTTTCCGTCGATCTCCCGCGTGAGCACCTGCGGCTTGCCGACGGTCAGCTCGTAGCCCTCGCGGCGCATGATCTCAACGAGCACCGCGAGCTGCAGCTCGCCGCGGCCCTGCACCTCCCAGGTGTCGGGCCTCTCCGTGTCGAGCACCCGCAGCGAGACGTTGCCGATGAGCTCGGCGTCGAGGCGGTTGCGCAGCTGGCGGGCGGTCACCTTCGAG
>DASYVZ010000073.1:0-2300 GCA_035936515.1 Solirubrobacteraceae bacterium
GACCTCGGCCGGCGCCTGCAGGCCGTGCTGGACCTACGGCTCGACGGCGCGCTGGCCGAGGGTCGCGAGGCAGAGCTCGAGGCCGCGCTCGCCGCTTCGCCCGGGGCCGGCAGGTCGTGAGCCCGTGCTACAAATGAGCCAGATGTCGACGGCGCCCAAAGCGAAGATCACGACCCCGATGAAGTCCAAGAACGTCTGGGGCGACCGCCTCAACGCGCCCTTCAAGGCGGCCGGAGACCACATCGCGTGCGACCTGCCGGGCGGGCGCGCGATGTTCTTCACGCGCCGCGGCGGCGTTTCGGGGGAGCCCTTCGACACGCTCAACGTCGGCCTCGACACGAACGACTACACGCCGGCCGTCGAGGAGAATCGCGAGCGCGTCGCGCAGCTCATCGGGATCCCGCGCGATCATTGGCTCGGGGTCAAGCAGGTCCACGGCTCCGATGTCGTGCTCGTCACCGAGCCGCCCGCGCCGAAGGCGAAGAAGGTCGAGGCCGACGGGATCGCGACGACGCTGACCGGCTACGCGGCGGTCGTCGTGACCGCCGACTGCCTGCCGGTCGCGCTGATCGCTCCAGAAGGTGTCGCGATGATCCACGCGGGCTGGCGCGGCCTCGCCGCCGACGTGCTCAAGAAGGGCGTCGAGACGCTGCGCGAGGCCGGCGCGACCGAGATCCAGGCGGCGATCGGACCGAGCATCGGAGTCTGCTGCTACGAGGTCAACACGTGGGTGCACCGCGCGTTCATGCGCTACCCGCGCGGCACCGCGCGCCTGAGCAACCACGCGCACCTCAAGAACGTCGCGCGCCTGCAGCTTCAGCACGCGAAGATCCCGCTCGACATGGTCCACGACGTCGACATCTGCACGATGTGCGCGCCGCGCAGCCTCTTCTACTCCCACCGGCGTGACTACGGTGGCGACCCGATGGACACCGGTCGGCAGGCGAGCGCCGTCTGGCGCGTCGCCGACGACGCGCCGGACGACGATTGACCGCGCCCATCGACGGCCTGACCGCCGCGCGCGTTCGGGCGAACCTCGCCGAGGTGCACGAGCGCATCGCCACCGCGGCGGCGCGCGCGGGGCGCGAGCCGGACGAAGTCGAGGTGGTGGCGGCGGTCAAGTACGTCCCGCTCGAGCAGCTCGGCGTGCTCGCCGAGGCCGGCGTGAGGGTCGTGGGAGAGAACCGTGCGCAGGATCTGCAGGCCAAGCTCGCCGAATACGGCGAGACGTTCACGTGGGACTTCATCGGCCACGTGCAGAGTCGCAAGGTCAAGCAGATCGCGCCGCTCGTGCGGCTCATCCACTCCGTCTGCACCGAGTCGGTGCTCGAGCAGCTCGGGCGCCACGCGCCGCCGCAGCTGCGCGTGCTCGTCGAGGTCAACGTCGCCGGCGAGGAGGGCAAGGACGGCGTGGCGGTGCGTGAGCTCGACGCGTTCCTCGAGCGCTGCCCGATCGCGGTGGCCGGCCTCATGACCATGCCGCCGCTGGCGCGCGAGCCGCAGGACAGCCGGCGCTGGTTCGCGCAGCTGCGCGAGCTCGCGGCCGCCCGCGGGCTGGCGGAGCTGTCGATGGGCACGACCCAGGACTACGAGATCGCGGTCGAGGAAGGCGCCACGCTCGTGCGCATCGGCACGAGGCTGCTGAGCTGAAATGTGCAGGAGAACGACCGCCGGGGTCTAACCTTTCGTGTGGCATGGCGTTCTCCGACTCCTGGCATCGCGCACTCGTGTACTTCGGCCTCGCCGAGGAGCGCGCGTACGTCGACGAGTACGAGCTCGAGCGCCAGCGCCATGAGGAGGCCGAACTACAGCGCGAGCGCGAGCGCGAGCGCGAACGCGAACGCGATCGGGCCCGCCCCTCAGCGCCCGAGCCGGAGGCCGAGATGGAAGACCGCTACCGCGAACGCCCGAACGTGCGCAGGCTGGCGTCACGCCGACGCCCGCGCGACGACTTCGACGACATCTTCGCCGAGGACGAGCCGCGCGGCAGCCGTCCGACGACGGTGCTGCGCCCGGTCGAGCGCACCCGCAACGGCGGCGACGTCCGCGTGCACCTCGTCATCCCGAAGTCCTTCAACGACGCCCAGCAAGTCGCCGACAAGTTCAAGCAGTCGATCCCAGTCGTCCTGAACCTCCAGGCGACCGACAACGATCTGGCGAAGCGGCTGATCGACTTCGCCAGCGGCCTGACGTACGCGCTCGACGGCGGGATGCAGCGCATCGCGCACAAGGTCTTCATGCTGACCCCGCGCAACGTGCAGATCTCGGCCGAGGAGAAGGCCGAGCTCATCGAAAAAGGC
>DASYVZ010000074.1:0-13511 GCA_035936515.1 Solirubrobacteraceae bacterium
TCAGGCGCCCTGACGCCGTGCGCGCGGAATGGAACGTCGTCGCCGACCTCGCCGCGCGCCTCGGCCACGACCTCGAGATCCTGAGCGGGCCGATGGCCTCGGCGAAGCTCTTCGAGACGGTCCCGTTCTACGCCGGTCTCACGCTCGACGCGCTCGGCGGGCGCGGCGTGCGCTGGACGGAGCGTCCTGCGGCGGCGGGGTGGCCGGTCGCCGACACCGGCCCGTTCGGCCTCGAGGTGCCGCCGCACGCGCCGACGCCGAACGGGACGCTGCGCCTGGGGACGTTCCGCTCGATCTGGGCGGCGCCCGAGGTCGAGCTGTCGCCGGCGCTGAAGTTCCTGCGCCACGACCAGCGCGCCGAGCTGAATCCGGCCGACGCGCAGCGCCTGGGCATCGCGCACGGCGGCCACGTGACGGTCGGCTCCGACGGCACCCGCGTCAACGCGAGGGCGGTGCTGCGCTCGGGCGTGCCCGAGGGGTCGGTCTTCCTCGAGCAGGGGATCGTCGAGAACTCCGCCTCCGAGCTCGACGACGGGCTCGTGGAGGTCGCACCGCAGTGACGCAGCTCGCGCTGGTCGGCTTCGCGGAGCCGTGGTACGTGCAGATCATCAAGTCGGTCGTGCTGTTCGCGGTCGCCGTCCAGCTCGTGCCGATGGTCCTGCTCGCCGAGCGCAAGCTGCTGGGCCGCTTCCAGCATCGCTACGGACCCAACCGCGTCGGCCCCATGGGGATGGCGCAACCGCTGGCCGACATCATCAAGCTCGCGACGAAGGAGAACTTCCAGCCGTCCACGGCGGTCGGCTTCCTGTACACCGCGGCGCCGATCGTCTCGCTGCTGACGGCGCTGGCGGCGTTCGCCATCATCCCGTTCGGCGACGTCGTCAACATCTTCGGCCAGGACGTCGGGCTCTACGGCCTCGATGTCGGGATCGGCATCCTGTACGTGTTCGCGTTCGGCTCGATCGCCTTCTACGGGCTGATGCTGGGCGGCTGGGCGAGCGGCTCGAAGTACTCGTTTCTCGGCGCGATGCGCGCCGCCGCGCAGCTGATCTCCTACGAGATCGCGATGGGCCTGTCGCTCGTCGGCGTGATCATGATGGCGGGCACGCTGTCGCTGCCGTCGATCGTCGAGGCGCAGTCGGGCCTGTGGTACGCGGTGCCGCAGTTCGTCGGCTTCGTGATCTTCGTGATCGCCGGCTTCGCGGAGACCAACCGCGCGCCGTTCGACCTGCCCGAGGCCGACGCCGAGCTCGTCGCCGGCTACAACACCGAGTACGGCGGCTCGAAGTTCGCCTCCTACTTCTTCGCCGAGTACGTGAACATCCTCGTCGTGTCGGGCATCGCCGTCACGATGTTCCTCGGCGGCTGGCAGCTGCCGTTCGTCGACCCACCGAGCTGGGTCGACCCGTTCGTCGTGCTCGCGAAGATCTTCGCCTTCGTCTTCCTGTTCGTGTGGATCCGCGCGACGCTGCCGCGGCTACGCTACGACCAGCTCATGAGCTTCGGCTGGAAGATCCTGCTGCCGCTGGCCACGGTGAATGCCCTGGTGACCGCTATCGTGGTGGTGGCAGTATGAGGTGGACCCCGCAAGACGAGATCATCGCGGTGCAGCGCGCACCCCAGCCGGGCGGCGCGGGCGGCGCCTACCGCGCCTTCGGCGAAACGCTGCGCGGCATGAAGACGACGATGGCGCGCGTGCTCGAGGGGCCCAAGACGATCTCCTATCCGGAGGAGAAGGTGGCGGTCTACCCGCGCTTTCGCGGCCGCCATCGCCTGCACCGCTTCGAGGACACCGGCCTGGAGAAGTGCGTCGGCTGCTCGCTGTGCGCCGCCGCCTGCCCGGCCGACTGCATCCGCGTCGTCGCCGCCGAGAACACGCCCGAGAACCGCATCAGCGCCGGTGAGCGCTATGCCGCCGTCTACGAGATCAACCTCTCGCGCTGCATCTTCTGCGGCTACTGCGAGGTCGCCTGCCCGTTCGACGCGATCACGATGGGCCACGACTACGAGATGTCCGCCTACAACCGCCAGGACCTCGTCTTCACGAAGGAGATGCTGCTCGACGAGCCGCTGGAGCGCACGCCGCTGCGCGGCGAGGGCGAGTAGCGCCCTCCGAGCCCGCCCGCCCTACCGACGACGTCAGCCTCACTCACTCCTCCGGCAGCGTCTCCGGGTGGTCCGGCGGCAGCTCGACCCGCGGCGCTCCCTCCCACATCTGCTGCATCCGGCTGATCTCACGCTCGCGACGCCATTCGAGTTCGGCGTCGTCGTCGCGCCGCATCCCCGTCTGGTGGATGTACATGTAGACGTGGTCGGCCGACAGCGGCGCGGTGAAGTCCCCCACGCGCGTGACGAAGTCCGCGCGGCGGATCTCGTAGTTCTCCTCGAGCCGCCGCGACCAGTCCTCGTCGGCGGTGGTTCCGAGCTCGGCGCCGTCCTCGTCGCGCAGCGGGTGGCGCGCGGCCTCCGCCGGCAGCGTGGAGAACGCGGCTTCCAGCGGCGCGCGGATCGACCACTCGTCGTTGGTCAGCGCGATGCGGATCTCCAGCAGCGGCTCCGGCGCGCGGTGCACGCGCAGGTCGATCCAGTAGCGGTGCGGATCGCGCACGCGCAGCTCGACCCACGTGTGCCCCGAACCGGCGAGCTGCGCACCACCCTCGCGTAGCGCGAGGATGACGGCGTCTTCGCTGTCCGGCGAGATGGTCAGGAAGTAGCTGGTGGACTCGCGTCCCACGCTCTCTGAACGTACCCGCTGACCGAGCGCCGCCATCCCCACGACGCGCTCAGGGTTCGTTCCGCGGCCCAGGGTGAGTAGATTGCGCGCTTCATGGGAGCTGTGCTGTTTTTCGTGGCCGCGACCGGGGCGGTGGCGGGGGCGATCGGGGTCGTCGTCCTGCGCAACCCGTTCTACAGCGTGCTCGCGCTCGTCGGGCATCTGCTGAGCCTCGCCGCCCTGTTTTTGCTGCTGCACGCCGAGTTCGTGGCCGTCGCGCAGGTGATCGTGTACGCGGGCGCGGTGATGGTGCTCTACGTCTTCGTCGTCGCATACGTCGGCGGCCAGGCCGAGCCGCTCGGGCCGCGCGCCGGGCACGGGTTGAAGGCGGCGGCGGCCGTCCTCGGGGGCATGCTGTTCATCCTGCTGAGCATCGCGACGCTCGGCTCCGGCCTGGGCTTCATGGACACGCGCGGCGCCGTGGTGCCACCCAGCTTCGGCAGCCCCACCGAGATCGGCGCGCTGCTGCTGACGAAGTTCGTGCTGCCCTTCGAGATCGCCGCCTTCCTGCTGCTGATCGCGGCCGTCGCGGCGGTCGTGCTGGCACGGCGGCGGGGCGGCCTGTCGGCGGTCGAGGAGCAGGCGCGCTACAGCGCGATGGACATGCTGCGCCCGACGTACACCGGAACGATGGCCGAGGCCGTCGGCGACCGCCGCGAGCTGCCGAAGTCCCCGCCGCCCGAGCCCGACGAGGACGACAGGAGCTAGTGCCGCGCGCCGCCCACATGCCTGGCCGGGGGGACCGCTGATGGACGTCGGCTGGTTTCTCGCCGCCTCGGCGCTGATCTTCACGCTCGGCGCCGCCGGTGTCCTGACGCGCCGCAGCCCGCTCGTGATCCTGCTGTGCGTCGAGCTGATGCTCAACGCCGCCAACCTGTCGCTGATCGCGTTCGCGCGCATGCACGGCAACCACGACGGCCAGATCTTCGCGCTGATCGTGATGGTCGTGGCAGCCTGCGAGGTCACGGTCGGGCTCGGCGTCATCGTCGCGATGCAGCGCCGCCGGCTGCCGATCGACGTCGACGAGATGCAGGAACTGCGCGGATGACCGCGCGCCACAGCTCGACCCTCGCATGGGTCGAGCCCGAACGCGGATCGTCGCGATGAACTCGATCAGGCTCTTCGCCTGGCTCACGCTCCTCTTCCCGCTCGCCGGCTGCATCGCGATCGCGCTCGTCGGGCGCAGGCTGCCCGCCCGCGGCGCCGGCTGGCTGGGAACCGGCGCGCTGGCGCTGTCGTTCGCCTCGGCGATCGGCGCCCTCCTCGCGCTCCTCGACCAGGCCCACGACGAGCGCCAGATCGTCGCCGTCGCGTGGGACTACGCGCACTCGGCGGGCATCGACGCGCAGCTCTCGCTGCTCGTCGACCCGCTGTCGGTCTTCATGATCCTCGTCGTCTCCGGCGTCTCGATGCTGATCCACCTGTACTCGATCAGCTACATCGCCTCCGACGCCGGCTACGTGCGGTTCTTCGCGTACCTGAACTTCTTCGTCTTCTCGATGCTGCTGCTCGTCCTGGCGGGCAACTTCATCGTGCTGATCATCGGCTGGGCGTTCGTCGGCGCGGCGTCGTACATGCTGATCAGCTTCTGGTATCGCCGCGGGACGGCCACACGGGCGGGCATCAAGGCCTTCGTCATCAACGTGCTCGGCGACGTCGGCCTGGTGCTCGGCACGTTGTTCATCTTCAAGCACGTCGGCACGCTGGACTTCCTCGGCACGTTCGAGGCCGCCAGGACGGAGTTCGCACCCGGCGACGCCGACCTCACGGCCGGCCTCATCCTGGTGCTCGTCGGCGCGTTCGCGAAGTCCGCGCAGATCCCGCTGCACACGTGGCTGCCCGACGCGATGGAGGGCCCCACCCCGGTCAGCGCGCTGATCCACGCCGCGACGATGGTGACCGCCGGCGTCTACCTCATCGCGCGCATGCACCCGCTCTTCGAGCTGGCCCCCGCGGCCGCCGACGTGGGGGCGATCATCGGCTGCCTGACGCTGCTTGTGGCCGGCACGATCGCCATCGCCGTCACCGACCTCAAGCGGGTGATCGCCTACTCGACGATGTCCCAGATCGGGTACATGATCATGGCCGTCAGCGCCGGCGCCTACGTCGCCGGCATGTTCCACCTCATGACGCACGCGTTCTTCAAGGCGCTGCTGTTCATGGCCGCCGGCTCGGTCATCGCCGCGATGGCCGGCCAGCAGAACCTCGACAGGATGGGCGGCTTCAGGAAGACGATGCCGTTCACGTTCGGCTGCATGGTGATCGGCGGCCTCGCGCTGGCGGGCATCCCGCCGTTCTCGGGCTTCTTCTCCAAGGACGAGATCCTGCTGCTGATCGGCGATCGCGGCGGCTGGTACTGGATCCTCTACGTCGCGGGCTACGTCGGCGCGTTCCTGACCGGGATCTACACGTTCCGGATGATCTTCCGGGCGTTCTTCGGCGAGCCGGTGCCCGAGGCGCGCGAGCTCGAAGGCGGCCACCTGCACCACGCCGAGGTCCCGACGAACCCCGCCACCGGCGAGGTCGAGGACACCGACGTTGGCTTCCCCGGGCCGGAGCACCACATCGCCGAGCGCGAGCCGACGATGAAGATCGCGATGGGGCTGCTCGCGCTGTTGGCGATCGGCGGCGGTGTCCTGCAGATCCCCAGGGTCACGCACGTCATCGACCACTTCCTCGAACCGACGTTCCACGACTCGGCGCTCTACGAGCGTCACCCGAGCGACGGGCTGATCACGTTCGGCCTGCTGCTCGGGGCGGCCGTCGGTCTCGCCGGCATCGCGGTGGCGTACCTCATCTGGGTGCGCAGGCCGCAGATCGCCGTCGCCGCGCGTGCGCGCCTGGCGCCGCTGCACAAGCTGTTCGTCAACAAGTGGTACTTCGACGAGCTCATCGACACGCTCGTCGTGCGACCGGCGCGCTGGTTCGGCGCGTGGGCGCAACAGACGTTCGAGCGCGTCTTCGTCAACGGGATGCTGGTCGGTGGCACGTCCGGCGTCGTCCGCGCCGGCTCCTCGGCGGTCCGCGCCGCGCAGACCGGATTCCTGCGCTACTACGCGCTGCTCATCGTCGCGGGCCTGGTCGTGCTGACCTTCTACTTCCTCATGAACGCATGACGCTGCACCTGTCGGTCGTGCTCTTCCTCCCGCTGGCGTTCGGCGTCCTCGGCCTGCTCGCGCCGCCGCGCATGGCCCGCTGGATCGCGCTGCTGGGCTCGGCGCTCGTGCTGGCCTACGCCGTGACCCTGCTCACCGACTTCGACTCCTCCGCGCCGGGCCTGCAGTACGTCACCGACGAGACCTGGATCGGCGAGCTCGGAATCTCCTACAAGCTCGGCATCGACGGCCTGAACCTCGTGCTGCTGGCGCTGACGGCGATCCTGTGGTTCTTCTGCACGCTGTGGGCCACGCACCGCGAGTGGGACCGCCCGCGCCTCTTCTACTTGCATTTCATGCTCGCGGAGACAGCGGTCCTCGGCGCGCTGCTCGCGCAGGACCTGGCCCTCTTCGTCGTCTTCTTCGACCTCATGCTCGTGCCGTTCTTCTTCCTCACCGGCCAATGGGGCGAGGGACGGCGGGTACAGGCGACGATGAAGCTCGTCATCTACACGCTCGTCGGCTCGCTGCTCATGCTGACGGCCGCGATCGCTACCGGCGTGCTGGCGGCGGAAGGGCCCGCCGAGCTGTCGTTCGCGTTCTCCGACCTCGCGCAGCGCCCGCTCGCGGAGTCCTCGCAGAACTGGATCTTCCTGTTCTTCGCCGCCGCCTTCCTCGTGAAGATGCCGGCTTTCCCGCTACACGGCTGGATGCCGGACGGCTACCGCTGCATGCCGCTGCCGGTGCTCGCGGTCTTCTCGGGCGTGCTGAGCAAGGTCGCCGCCTACGGCTTCCTGAAGATCTGCCTGCCGCTCTTCCCCGACGCGAGCCTGAACTTCCAGACCCTGCTGCTGCTCATCGCGCTGGCCTCGATCCTCTACGGCTCGGCGATGGCCTTCACGACGACGGAGACGCGCCTGATCCTCGGCTACTCGTCGGTCGCGCAGCTCGGCTTCATCACGCTCGGGATCTTCGCGCTCAACGATCAGGGCGCCCAGGGCGCGCTGCTGCAGGCCTTCAACCACGGGCTCGTCGTCGCGCCGGCGTTCTTCATCGTCGCGCTGCTGGCGGCGCGGGCAGGCGGTTCGCAGGACCTGCGCGACATGGGCGGCATCGGCATGCGCGCGCCCGTGCTCGCGGCGATGTTCCTGATCGTCGCCTTCGCGACGCTGGCGATGCCGGGCTCCGCGAACTTCGTCGCCGAGTTCTACATCCTGCTCGGCGTCTTCACCGAGAAGGTGGCGATCGCGATCGTTGCGAGCACCGGCGTCGTGCTGGCCGCCGTCTACGGGCTGCGCCTGTACATCGGAGCGGTGCACAACCGCACCGGTCCGCGCGTCGAGTCGCGTGAGATCTCGCTGCGCGAGGGGCTCGTGCTCGTGCCGCTCGTCCTGCTCATCCTGGCGATCGCGCTGTATCCGCAGTTCGCGCTGGAGCGCAGCGAGCAGAGCGTGACGGCCGTGATCTCGCCGCCGCCCGCGGTCGCCGTCGCGACGCCGGCCGGCTGGACGCCATACGCGCCGCTCGAGGAGACCCCCTGATGATCGCCGCCGCCGAGAAGATCTCCGCGCCGCACATCGACTGGGCCGGAATCTCGCCGCTGATCGCGGTCCTGACGGGCGCGCTCGTCGTGCTCATCGTCGGGCTCGCGCGCTCGCGTGGCGCCCGCGAGACCGCGGTGCCGCTGCTGTCGATCGCGACGCTCGCGATCGCGATCGGCCTGAGCATCGGCCAGTGGGGCGAGCGCAAGGACCTGATCGCCGGCTCGCTGCGCCTCGACGAGCTGACGCTGTTTCTGACGATCCTCTTCTGCGTGGCCGGGATCGCCGCCGTGCTGCTCTCCTGGCGCCACGTCGCGCCGCGCGAGGCCGCTCACGGCGAGTACCACGCGATGCTGCTGAGCTCGGTCGGCGGCATGATCGTGCTCGTCGCGGCGCAGAACCTCGTGTCGGTCTTCCTCGGCCTCGAGCTGCTGTCGATCCCGCTCTACGTGCTGTGCGCGACCGAGGTGCGGCGCGCTTCGTCGCTGGAGTCGGGGCTGAAGTACCTCGTGATCGGCTCCGTCGGCTCGGCGACGCTGCTCTACGGGCTGTCGTTCCTCTACGGCGCCACCGGATCGACGGACTTCGGCGCCATCGCCGCGGCGCTCGGCGGCGCCGGCGACCTCGTCAGCGACCCGCTGCTGCTGACCGGCATCGCGCTGACCGTCGCCGGGCTGGCCTTCAAGGCCTCGGTGGCGCCGTTTCATCAGTGGACGCCCGACGTCTACGAGGGCGCGCCCACGCCGATCACGGCGTTCATGGCGGTCGCCACGAAGGCCGCGGCGTTCGGCGTCATGCTGCGCCTGTTCGATGTCGCGCTGATCGACGCGGTCGACGACTGGGCGCCGCCGCTCGCGGTCCTGGCGGCGGTCACGATCGTCGTCGGCAACGTCGGGGCGCTCGGCCAGTCCTCGCTGAAGCGGCTGCTGGCGTACTCCTCGGTCGCGCAGGCCGGCTACATGCTCGCGGGTGTCGTCGTGGCGACGCGACTGGGGCTGCAGGCGACGGTCTTCTACGTCGCCGTGTACCTCGTGATGAACCTCGCGGCATTCGCCGTCATCGTCGCCCGCGAGCGCGAGACGCCGCTCGGCGACGACATCGCCTCGCTGAACGGGATCGGCGCGACCCGGCCGCTGCTGGCCTGGCCGATGACCATCGCGATGCTCGCCCTGGCCGGCTTCCCGGCGACGGCCGGCTTCATCGGAAAGTTCTATCTCATCGACGCCTCGGTGGACGGCGGCTACACCTGGCTTGCGGTCTTCATCGTCGTCGGCTCGATGATCTCGCTGGCGTACTACCTCAAGGTGATCGCGGCGATCTGGATGACGCCGTCCGCCGACGAGGCCGGCGCGCGCGTGGCAGCGCCGCTACCCGGCGGCGAGCAGCCCGCGCTGGCGGGCGGCTCGGAGGAGGCGACGACGCTGCGCAGTCAGGGCGAGGTCGTCCTCGTCGCGGTGCTCTTCGGCGCGCTGACGGTGCTCCTCGGCATCGTGCCGTCGCCGCTGTTCGAGGTCATGCGCGACGTCGGCGCGGCGCTGGGCCTGCAGTAGGCCGCCGCAAAGCGGGTACAAGCCCCGCGTGACCATCGAAGAACATGACGACTCCGAGGTGCCCGAAGGCGCCTCCACCACCGGCCAGGGCTATCCCGAGGAGCAGCCCGCAGGCACGGGAATAGACGCGCGCGACCATCCCGAGGACGACGTCACCGACGTCGGCGAGGCGCCGCGCACGAGCCGCGAACGCGACGGTGACGCGGGGCAGGCGACGGGCAACCCGCGGGCGGCGGGAGGCCAGGAAGACCAGTAGGCGTGGCGCTTCGTCTATTGGACACCAACTGACGTTACATGCTACGGTGGTGCAATGAGCGCCACGCTGGGAGTCGCCACCGCCCTTGCCGCCGCCGTCGATGATCCTGGTGCCGGCGGTGCCTCCGCCGCGGAGCTCGGCGCGGCCGGGGCGATCGGCGGCTTCGCGATCATGTTCCTGCTCCTGGGCGGCCTCGGCCACCGCGCCGGGCTGATCCCCACCCTCGGCTGGTTCGAGCGCTTCTCCGAGAGGGTGTCAGGTCAGCCGGCCTGGGCTTCGCTGCCCTGCGGCCTGGCGATCATCTCGCTCATCTCGGCCGTGTTCGGCCTGTACTGGGACGTCTCGCTGCACATCGACCGCGGCCGCGACCAGAACGTCTTCGGCAACCCCGGGCACTTCTTCATCCTGGCCGGCCTGTACGGGATCTTCGCGGCCGGCTTCTTCGCGATCTGCCTCGGTCGCGAGGAGCGCGCCGACCGCCCCGGACCGACGGCGATCCGCATCGCGAGCGACTGGTACGCGCCGCTGGGCGGCGTGCTGATGTGCGCGACCGGCCTGTTCTCGCTGATCGCGTTCCCGCTCGACGACGTGTGGCATCGCCTCTTCGGCCAGGACGTCACCCTCTGGGGCCCCACGCACCTCATGCTCATCGGCGGCGCCGTCATGACGCTGCTGGCGATCGCGATCATCCAGGTCGAGGTCGTGCGGGCGATGAAGAGCGCCGGCGTGATGCACAAGGAGCTTGCCTGGGTGCGCCACCTGCGCGTCGTCTGGCTGCCCGGCGGCCTGCTCGTCGGCATGTCGACCTTCCAGGGCGAGTTCGACTTCGGCGTGCCGCAGTTCCAGCTCATCTACCACCCGATGCTGATCATGCTCGCCGCCGGCGTGACGCTGGTCGCGACGCGCATCTGGCTCGGCCGCGGCGCGCTGTTCGGGGCGATCGCCTTCTTCTTGATCATGCGCGGCCTGCTCGCGTTCAGCGTGCACGAGACGCTCGGCGAGTCGCTCGCGCACTTCCCGCTGTACATCGCGGAGGCGCTGGTGGTGGAGGCCGCCGCACTCGTCATCTCGGTCAAGCAGCGCCCGCTCGCGTTCGGCCTGCTGGCCGGCGCCCTCATCGGCACCGTCGGCCTTGCGGCCGAGTGGGGCTGGTCGCACGTCTGGATGCCGCTGCCGTGGGTCGAGGCGATCCTGCCCGAGACGATCGTGTTCGGCCTGGCGATGGCCGTGGCCGCGTCGATCGTCGGCGCCTGGATCGGCGCCCGCCTGGACTCCGACGTCATCCCCTACGACAGGCGCATGCGCCTCGCGGTCATCCCGGCCGCGCTCGCGGTCTTCGCGCTGCTCGCCTTCCCGCTGTTCACGCCGGACACGCGGGACGTCTCGGCGCAGGTCGCGCTGACCGACGTGCAGGGTGGCGACGAGCGCACGGTCCAGGCGACGATCACGATGAATCCGCGTGACGCCGCCGAGGGCGCGACGTGGTTCACGGTCACCTCGTGGCAGGGCGGCGGCCGGCTGATCACCGACCGCCTCGAGCGCGTCGGCGACGGCGTCTACCGCACGACGCAGCCGATTCCCGTGCACGGCACGTGGAAGAGCATGGTGCGCCTGCACAAGGGCCGCTCGATCACCGCGCTGCCGATCTACGCGCCGGCCGACCGCGCGATCCCGGCGCCGGCCGTCCCGGCGCCGCCGCGCTTCGAGCGCGAGTTCGTCGCCGACAAGGAGCTGCTGCAGCGCGAGGCGAAGGTGCAGGGCGACGACCTCACCTACGCCGCCTATGGCATCGTCTTCCTGATCACCATGGGGCTGCTGGCGATGCTCGCGTGGGGTCTGCATCGGGTCGGCACGACCGCCGGCACGCAGCGCGACACGCCGCTGGCGGAGGTGGGCCATGACGGACAGCCGGGCGATCGGCCGCCGCGCGAGCCGCTCGAGCCCGCCGTCAGCGAGCACGAGGACCTGCCCGACTGGGCACGCCCGCAGCCGCAAGGCCCCGGCCGCGAGACGGCCGGCTCCGGTGCCGAGCGATGAGCGTCCTCGAGGTCCCGCCCGGCCCGTCCACCCCCGACGAGCACGCCGGCGCAGACGTGCCGCACGTGCGCATCGCGATCGTCGGCACCGGCTTCGCCGGGCTCGGCCTCGCGATCCGGCTCAAGGAGCAGGGCATCGAGGACTTCGTCCTCATCGAGCGCGCCGACGACGTCGGCGGCACCTGGCAGGCCAACACCTATCCCGGCTGCCAGTGCGACGTCCCCTCGCACCTGTACTCGTTCTCCTTCGCGCTCAACCCCGAGTGGACGCGCACGTACTCGCGCCAGCCGGAGATCTGGCGCTACCTGCGCGACCTCGCCGCCGAGCACGACCTGTATCCGCACATCCGCTTCGGCCATGACCTGACGGGCGCGGGGTGGGACGACGAGCGCCAGCGGTGGAACGTGGCGACCTCGCGCGGCGCCTGGACGGCGCAGCTGCTCGTCGACGCGACCGGGCCGCTGAGCTATCCCCGGGTCCCGCGGATCAGGGGCATGGGCAGCTTCAAGGGCAAGATGTTCCACTCCGCCGAATGGGATCACGACCATGACCTCACCGGCGAGCGCGTCGCCGTCATCGGCACGGGCGCCTCGGCGATCCAGTTCGTCCCGCAGATCGCCGAGCGGGTCGGCCAGATGCACGTCTTTCAGCGCACCGCGCCGTGGATCCTGCCGCACTCCGATCGGCCCACGACGCGCCTGGAGCGACGCCTGTACAAGCGACTGCCGTTCCTGCAGAAGATGGTCCGCGGCGGCGTCTACTGCAGCCGCGAGAGCCTCCTGCTGGGCTTCATCAAGAATCCGAACATCATGAGCGGCCCGGAGAAGATCGCGGCGGCGCACATGCGCAGGCAGGTCAAGGATCCGGTGCTGCGGCGCAAGCTCACGCCGAAGTTCCGGCTGGGCTGCAAGCGCGTGCTGATCTCGAACTCCTGGTATCCGGCGCTGACGCGGCCCGACGTCGAGCTCGTGACCGAGACCATCAGCGCGATCCGCGGCAACACGATCATCCTCGCCGACGGCAGCGCACGCGAAGTCGACACGATCATCTTCGGCACGGGCTTTCATGTCACCGATCCGCCGTCGGCGCGGCTCGTGCGCGGCCGCGACGGCGGCTCGCTGGCCGAGCGGATGCAATCGGGCATCCAGGCCTACCTCGGCGCGACGGCCGAGGGGCTGCCCAACTACTTCAAGCTCATCGGCCCCAACACCGGCCTGGGCCACAACTCGATGATCTACATGATCGAGTCCCAGCTCAACTACGTCATGGACGCGCTGCGCGTCATGGACGAGCAGGGCTACGCCGAGTTCGAGGTGCGCCCGGCCGCGATGGCCGCCTACAACGCGCAGATCCAGTCCAAGCTGCCGGGCACCGTCTGGATGTCGGGCTGCGCGAGCTGGTATCTCGACGCCGACGGCAAGAACACGACGATCTGGCCGGACTTCACATGGCGCTTTCGCCATCGCACGCGGCGCTTCAACACGCGCGCCTACATCATGCGCCCGCCCGTCGACTCACGCGCTCCGGCGCAGGCGGTGGCGTGATGCTGCGCTCGCGCTTCGACGTCGCCGGGCGAACCGTCTTCATCACCGGCGCGGCGCGCGGGATCGGCGCCGAGACGGCACGCCGGCTGCACGCGGCGGGCGCCAACGTCGCGCTCGTGGGCCTCGAGCCCGAGAAGCTCGCGACGCTCACCGAGCGGCTCGGGCCGCGCGCGGCCTGGTTCGAGGCCGACGTCACCGACTACGACGCGCTGCGCAGCGCGGTCGACGGCACGATCGCGCGCTTCGGGAGGATCGACGTCGCGATCGCCAACGCCGGGATCCAGTTCATGGGGCGCATGGCGACGATGCCGCGCGAGCACTTCGAGCGCACGCTGGAGGTCAACCTCTTCGGCACGTGGCGCACCGACCGCGCGGTGCTCGACGAGATCGTTCGCAACCGCGGCTACCTGCTGAACATCTCGTCGCTGAGCGCGGCGAGCCATACGCCGCTGATGGGCGCCTACACGGCCTCCAAAGCCGGCGTCGAGGCGATGACCGATTGCCTGCGCGTGGAGCTCGCGCACACCGGCGCCCGCGTCGGCTGCGCGTACTTCGGCTTCATCGACACCGACCTCGTCAAGGCGAGCTTCGCGCACGCCTCGACGCAGGGGCTCGCCGCCACGCTGCCGAGGTTCATCGCGCAGCCCGCGCCGCTGGCGCTGGCGGTCGACGCGATCGAACGCGCCGTGGCGCGGCGGTCGGCGCGGATCTGGGC
>DASYVZ010000075.1:0-4312 GCA_035936515.1 Solirubrobacteraceae bacterium
CGCTACTCGGCCGGCTGGGCGCTGCTGTTCATCGCGCTGCTCTACACCACCGCCCCCGCCGTCGCGGTCTTCGCGAAGACGAACCTCATCCAGGACGTCGCGAACCAGTCCTACGCCGAACGCCCGGACTGGATCCGCAACTGGGAGGAGGTCGGGCTCATCACGTTCAACGACCGCAACGACAACGGCGCGGTCGACAGCCTCGGCACGACCACCGCCACCGACGTCGAGCTGCAGGTCGATCCGGACATCATGGTGCTCGCCAACCCGGAGATCGCGGGGCTGCCGGCCCCGGTGATCGGCCTCGTCGCAGCCGGCGGCTTGGCGGCCGCGCTATCGACCGCGGCCGGGCTGCTGCTCGTGATTGCGGGCGCGGTCGGCCACGACCTCTACTACCGGCGCTTCCGGCCCGGTGCGACCGACCGAGAACGGCTGCGCGCAGGCCGCGTCGGGGTGCTCCTGGCGGTGCTAGCGGCCGGCTACTTCGGCGTCAACCCGCCGGCGTTCGTGGGGCAGGTGGTCGCGTTCGCGTTCGGCCTTGCGGCATCGTCGTTCTTCCCGGTGATCGTGTTGGGGATCTTCTGGCGGCGAACCACCGCAGCCGGCGCGGTGGCCGGCATGGTGACCGGCATCACCCTCACGGCCCTCTACATGTACTTCACGATCTTCGAGGACATGGAGCACTGGCTCGGCGTGTCGCCGGAGGGCATCGGAGCTGTCGGCATGGTGATCAACTTCATCGTGACGATCACGGTCTCGCTGCTCACGAAGGAGCCGTCGCAGGAGATCCAGGACCTGGTTGAGGAGGTGCGCCACCCACGGCTCGCGCCGCCCCCCGCGCCGGCGGCCTCGACCGCCGCCCCGGAGTGACCTGAGTCTTGGGTGATCGGGTCGCCGACGTTCGTGATCGAAGCCCTGCGGGACCCGCCTCGCGCGACGCGAGACGGGATCCCCCGCCTGTCATCCGAGGTCGGCGCAGGCGATCTTCGGGCCACCCGCGGTCGTCCCGCCGGACGGAATGGCGTGAATCACGACCGACGATGCCTCGGGACGTGCCACCCAGGCGGCGCTTCCGCGGCCGTGTGCCACGCCGCCCGGATTCGCCGTGATGCCCGCAAACGCGTCGCCGCGCTTGGACGAGAGCCACAGCTCGTTCGGCGGCTCGGGCGGTCCCGCCGGATCATGCTTGTAGTGGCCGCCCCCGGGGTTCGCAGCAGCGCAGGGGGCGTTGTGCAGGTGCGCGGCATAGGTCGTCCCAGGCTTCAGCCCGCGCACGTGCGCCTTCACAAACGTTTGCTCCGACGTCCGCCGAATCTTCGCCACACCGTCGATATGGAGGCCCATGCCCGTCCCGGCCGGCAGAGTCTCGAAGCTTCCACGCTGGTTCTTGGCCGGGCCGGCAACTGCACTGCCCGCCAGAACGGCCGCGGCTACGAGGATGACACTGCCGATAAACACTCGCCTCATCTGATCTCCTCTCAGCTGGTCTGTTCGCGCGGCAACCTTTCCATTGCGCTGCTAAGCCTAAGCCGCGGGAACGGCGATACGCCACCGGCGCTCGCGAAAACGGTTCACGCGCGCGTCGTGCACCGCCGATCAGATCGTGGCTGTCGGCGACGTGCGGCGCGGGCGACATCACCGTCACGCTAGCTGCGGTCGTGAAGGACTGCTGAAGGCGCCGGGCGACGAGCAGCCGACCGCGAAACATGGCGCGCCGGCCGCCGGGCGAAGCAGCGGGTTGCGCGCGCGGCGTGATTAGGATGGCGCGCATGTCTCGAACGAGTGCGTTTATCCGGAACCTGTTGCTGGTCCTCGCGCTGTGGCTGGCCGCGGCCGACGTCGCGCATGCCGTCCAGCGCGATATCTGGGTGGCGGCGGTTCCGATGGTCTTCGACATGGTCCCATGGGGCCGCGACCCGATCTCGGGGACGACGTTCACCGCGCAGCAGCGCTTCATGAACGCGACCGTCTACCGCCGCACGACGCGCAACTGGCGCAAGCCGCTGCGCAACGCCGACGCGAGCAGCCAGCCGCGCGACGCGGTGCCCGGCCCGCTGATCCGGGCGAGGGTCGGAGACACGATCAACGTGCACTTCAAGAACATGGAGCCGCCGGGCGGGCGCGCGCACTCGATGCACTTCCACGGCGTGCGCTACCCGCCCAGCTCCGACGGCTCCTATGTGCCGGGCGTGTCGGGGCCCGACGGCGAGGTCAAGCCCGGCCAGACCTGGACCTACCGGCTGCGGGCGATCAGCAAGTCCGAGGGCGTATGGCCCTACCACGACCACGGCCCGACCATGCACCACGCGATCGAGGAGGGGATGTACGGCGCGTTGTCGATCATCGGGAAGAAGGATCGCTGGCCCGACCGCGAGTTCGTCGTCTTCTTCAACTCGACGCACGAATTCGAGACGATCAACAACCGCGCCTTCATCCGCAACACCCCGACGTTCAGGGCGCGCGTCGGCGAGCGGGTGCAGTGGGACGTCCTCGCGCTCGGGTCGGCGCACCACACCTTCCATGTCCACGGCCATCGCTGGGTGGACCCGGACCGCGTCCCGCTCGACACGCGCACGCTCGGACCGGCGGAGAGCTTCAGGGTCGGGTGGACCGAGCGCGAGCCGGGCACCTGGCTGTATCACTGCCACCGCGAAGACCACATGGCACGCGGCATGGTGGGGCTCTACAAGGTCCTGCCGGCGCTGAAGTCTCGGCGCGCGGCGCGGCCGCGCGCGCCGTCGACGAGGCGACCGGCGCCGGCAGCGCCGCCGGCACACCCCGATGACGGCCACGCGCACTAGCTCGCGGCAGCTCGCTGCCGCGAATAGGCGCTCGCGTGCCGCTATGGTGGGTACGCACTGTGTGAACGACTCCTAGTCTGCGTCGAGGCGCGGTCGCCGCGCCCGGCCTCGCAGCCGGAAAGCTGATTCAAGGAGGATCTGGATGGTCTCGCGTCGTCTCTACGTTGGTCTTCTTGGTGTTCTCGCCGTGCCCCTCACGGCCGTGTCGCTCGCATGGGCATGCGTCCCACGGGGCACGGTGACCGTCGATCCGGCGAGCGCTCCTGGCGGATCCACGGTTTCGGTCGTCGCGAGCGGCTTCCCCCGTGACATTCCCGTCGACGTGCGCTGGAACGGCCTCTCGGGGCAGCGCCTGGCGAGCGGCGTGGGACCGACGTTCACCGTCAACGTCACCGTCCCGCGCGTGGCGGCGGGGGCCTACGTGATCTCCGTGGCGACGACGGACGAGCACGCCGCGCACTCGCAGGGAGTGGCGCCGTTCGAGGTCACGGGATCGGCCGACTCGAGCACGGCGCCCACGCCGGCGCCCGGCGCGACGACGAACCCCCCGCCGCTGAACCCGTTCGCACCCACGCCATCCGGAGGCGGCAAGGTCATCACCGGCACCTCCGGTCCCAACCGTCTGTTCGGGACCTCGGGCCGCGACGTCATCAGGTGCGGAGGCGGCAACGACGTCGTGATCGCCGGAGGCGGCAACGACTACATCGACTGCGGCGCCGGAAATGACCGGGTCAACGGCGGCGCCGGCGACGACGAGATCCGCGGGGGCAGCGGGAACGACACCCTGACCGGGGGCACCGGCCACGACGAGATCCTCGGCGGCAGTGGAAACGACAAGCTGTTCGGCGGGCCCGGCGCCGACGAGCTCAGCGGTGGCCTCGGCATCGACACGCTGCGCGGCAACGGCGGCCGAGACCGCCTCTCCGGCGGGCCCGGCCGGGACATCCTCTACGCCGACGCCGCCGATCGCCTCGTGCGCGACAGGGGCGACCGCATCCGCCGCTGAGGTTCCGCCGAGAGCCGACCGTCCCGATGCCCGCTTCCCGGCGGGCATCGGTCCTTGGCGGCGCGGCTCAGCCCGCCGCGCGAACCTCCACGCGGCCGTCGCTGACGCGCGCCTCGAGCACGGGCTGCGGGTAGACCGACGGACCCCGCTCGACGGCGCCGTCCTCGAGGCGGAAGCGGGTGCCGTGCAGCGGGCAGACGATGCAGTCGCCCTCGAGCTCACCCTCGTGCAGGTTGCCGCCGCGGTGCGCGCAGCGGTCGGCGAGCGCGAAGATCGTGCCGTTGCGCCTGACGACGACGATCGGCAGGTCGCCGACGACGGCGTGCGCGGGGCGGTCGTCGCCGAGCATGCTCGCGTCCAGCACGGGCGTCCAGTCCTCCGGCTCGGCGTTGAAGAGCGTCTGGTTGACACCGACGCCGCGGGCGAAGGCGAGGTCGCCGCCGAGCCAGCCGCCCGCGGTCATCGCGCCGGCGCCGGCGAGCCCGAACAGCACCCCGGTCGCGTG
>DASYVZ010000076.1:0-2185 GCA_035936515.1 Solirubrobacteraceae bacterium
CCTGAGCTCGGCGGCGCCGGCGTCGGTGCTGACGGCCTGCGCGTCGCTCGCCTTCTGATCGGCGACCATCGGCAGCGCCGCCGAGACGATCAGCAACCCGGCCGCGATGCAGGCGAGCGCGAGCAGCGCCGCGCGCGTGCCGGTCGCGCGGTCGACCCCCGGCGCCTCGCTGCGCGGCCGCCACGGTGTCCCGACGAGCACCCCCAGGAAGATGAGCGCCGGCACCGTCACGCCCGGGATGTCCCAGTCCCAGTCGACGAGCCCGTGCACGACCCAGCCGACGGCGCCGGCGAACAGCGCCACCGCAATGTCGCGCTCGCGGCCGGAGGCCATCGAGCGCACGCGCTCCAGCGCGCAGAACAGCAGGAATCCGAGCGCGCCGGTGACGAGCAGCGTCCCGACGATCCCCGTCTCGGCGAGGAACTGCAGCGGCATGTTGTGCGGCTGCAGGACCGGCAGCTCGACCTCGCGGTACATCTTGTGCGTCACCGCAAACGATCCCGCGCCCCAGCCGTGAATCGGCTTGTCTGACCACGCGCCGGCCGCCTCCTGCCACCACACCCACCGGTTGCCGGAGTTCGAGGAGACGATCCGCGCGGGGTCGGAGGTGTTGTCCTTCGCCGTCTCGGTGAACTTCTGCCAGGCGTCGTCGGCCCACTCGCCGGCGCCGCCCTCGTAGCTGGCGATCGCCCCGAGCAGCATCACGAGCAGGATCGCGGCCGTCGCCGCCAGGCCGCGCCAGACGAGCTGCGTGCGCTCGTCGTTCCAGACCGTGCGCTCCTCCAGGCGCAGCATCCCCCACGCGCCGATCAGCAGCGCGAGGATGCAGCCGGCGCTGACGAGGCCGAGCAGGATGCCGTCGGGGATGCGCTCGTCGAGCGGTACGTAGAGCCCCTTCAGCGCCGGGCGGCTGAAGGACAGGCCGAGCACGGGAATCGCGGCGATGACCGTCACGGCGATCACCGCCAGCCCGCGCAGGCGCTGGCCGCCGAGCAGGGTCACGACGGTGACCGCGGCCAGGAACGCGAGGATCCCGCCGCGCGAGTACGTCATGCCCAGACAGACGATCAGGATGAACAGCGAGGTGATGCCGAGCAGCCGCGTGACCTCGCGGCGCGAGGTGTCGGTCGTCATTCGCATCGCGATCGGGATCGCGAGCACCATCACGAGCGCCAGCGCGTTCCAGTACTCCAGCGGCGCGCGCAGGCGCGAGGCCTGCGACGTGTGGTTGAAGTCCACCCCCAGGATCTCGACGCCCGGGATGATCTTGCCGCCCAGGGCGTAGAGCGCGCAGGCCAGCGCGACGGCCAGCCACCCGTAGGCGAAGCGCTCGATCGCGCGCGGCAGGCTCGACGCGAGCGTCAGCGCCAGGACGAGCACGAGCGTGTAGGCGACGGCGCGGTTGATGTGCGCCCACGTGCGCTCGGGCGCGACGGACCACAGCAGCGTGATGCCGCACCAGACCGCGAAGCCGGCGAGCAGCCCGACCGCCACCCAGACCTCCGCGGGCGCGCGCAGCGAGAGCGTGCGCGTCAGCAGCAGGCCGATCGCCGCGCCGACGCCGACGAACGCCAGGCCGATCTGCAGGCGCGGCTCCTCCGGCAGCCCGACGGCGCCGTGGGCGAAGACGGCGTAGGCGCAGACGGCGACCAGCGCGGCAAGCAGCGCGACGCCCGATCGCGGTGTGCGGATGCGTGTCGCGGGCACGCCCACCTGCGTGGCGACCCGCGGGCTGGCGGGGCTGGCGGGAGTCGTGACGGCCATGAGAAGGGCCGACGATGCTAGTCGTTCAGGGGTGCGCGCGGCGCGGCAGACGGCGCCGGCGCTCGGCTTGCCGGTGGAACGAGCGGGGTCGACCGACTACCGTGGGGAGCGTGCTGCATCGCATCTCGCTCTTCCTGCTCGCGTGCGCGCTGAGCCTCGCGTTCACAGCGACCGCTTCGGCGAGCCTGCTCGACGTCATCGCGGCCGACTACGTCAACGACGGCCGGATCGACCCCTGCAAGTACAGCGAGAAGCAGCTCAAGACGCTCAAGGGCCTGATCCCGAACGATCTGGCGGCCTACGACGCGGGCTTCTCGCCGGCGATCGACGACGCGCTGGCGCGCCGCGCCGAGGGCGCCTGCAACAAGAACAAGGGCGATGGCGCCGGCGCGGCGACCGCACCCGCCGGCGGCGGTGGCTC
>DASYVZ010000077.1:0-9583 GCA_035936515.1 Solirubrobacteraceae bacterium
GTCCCAGCCGCCGCGGCATCGGGCTGCGCGGCCCCAGTTGTCGCCGCCGGCGATCCGCTCGTCGTGCGATTTCCGGCAGCCGACAGCGCGTTCTCGACGCCGCTCCCGTGTGGCGCCGACGCTGCTGCGGCGGGCGGCGGCGAGCCGACGTCCGGCGCGCGATGCGCGATCGTCGTTCCGCCGGCAATCGCCACCGTGGCGGCCGTCACGGCCACCTTCGCCCAGGTCGACATGGTTCCCGGATCGACGGTCCCCGCGACGTGGCTCGCCCATTGCGCGGCCGGACGCGTGGCCTGCTGGCTCAAAAGGTGCCCGACGTCCCCGCCGCCGCCCCACAGCCGGCGCAGGAACGCCGGCAGCGGCAGGAACGCGGCGACGCGCGCGGGCATGGACGGACGCACGAGGACGCCCGCGCGATGGGCGTGGAGGCGGCAGGGGTGGCAGTCCGCGAGATGGCGACGGACGCGACGCTGCTCGCGCAGGCCGGCGGCACTCAGACCTGCGTCCGCGACGATGCGCTGCACGTCCAGGCAGCGCTTGCCGCTGCCGAGCTCCTCGTACTCCTCGCCGAGGCGCTTGCGCGCGCGAGAGAGCGTGCTCTCGACCGCGCTGTGGCTCATGTCGAGGCGCTCGCCGATCTCGCGGTAGGAGAGGTCCTGGAACTCGCGCATCACGAGGATGTCGTGGTGCGCCGGCGACAGGCCGCCGAACGCGCCGCGCAGGTTGTCGAAGTCGGCTTTGCCCTCGACGGCGGTTTCGGGCGTCGCGGCGGGCTGCGCGAGGCGGCCGTGCTCAGCGGCAGCGACCTCGTCGTGGGCGTCGAACGAGATCTCGGTCGTGTGGCGCGCGCGGCGATGGGCGTCGATGCACTTGTTCTTCGCGATCGCGTAGATCCACGGCCGGAAGTGGATCTCGCGCGCGTGGTCCTCGCGCAGGCACCGCAGCGCCGACATGAAGACCTCCTGCGTGATGTCCTCGGCGCGCTCACGATCGCGGACCATCCCTCCGACGTAGGCCGCGATCCGCGGCTGGTAGCGCCGAAAGAGGACCTCGAAGGCTCGTTCGTCGCCGGCGCGGACAGCCGCAACCAGATCGAGGTCATCCATCTCGCGATCCGCGGGCCTGATGGCGACTGCCAAGGCAGACATGACTCCCTATCCCTCCGCTGGAACTGTCTTCTCCGCGGTCCGGCTTCCTGGCCGGAGCTTCCGCGACAGCGGGTGAACTGTAGCGTTCAATGCGGTGCTCGACAACATTCTGGCCCACCTCGACGAGTTGCTCTCACCCGCGTCCTTTCAGGACTACGGACCGAACGGACTGCAGGTACCCGGTCCGCAGGAAGTCCGCACCATCGTCACCGGCGTCTCGGCGAGCGCCGCGCTCTTCGAGCGCGCGGCCGAGCTCGGTGCCGATCTGATCATCGTCCACCACGGGCTGTTCTGGACCGCTGCGCCGCTGGCGCTGTCACCGTCGGCAAAGCGGCGGCTGCAGCTGCTGTTTGACCACGACATGGCGCTGGCCGCGTACCACCTGCCGCTCGACGGCCATCAGGACGTCGGCAACAACGCGCTGCTCGCGGCCGGCCTCGGCTGCGAGTCGCACGAGCCGTTCGCGCTGCACGGCGGCGTGCCGATCGGCGTGGCCGCCCGCTTCGCGGGCGATGGGATGCCGGTCGCCGAACTCGTCGAGCGCGTCGAGCGAGTCACCGGACGCCAGCCGCTGGTGTTCCCCGCCGGCCCGGAGCGCGTGCGCAGCATCGGCATCGTCTCCGGAGCGGGGTCCGACTACCTCGCCGATGCCGTCGCGGCCGGCCATGACGCATTCCTGACGGGTGAGCCGGCGGAGCGGGTCATGACCCATGCGCGCGAGGAGTCCATCCACTTCATCGCCGCCGGCCACTACGCGACCGAGACGTTCGGCGTGCGCCGGCTGGGCGATCTGCTGGCCGAACGCTTCGAAATTCGCCATGAATTCGTCGACGTTCCGAACCCGATCTGACAATCCGCGTTGAGCCCGTCCACCGGGGGTGGTACAAGGTAGGCGTGCTCTAAACCACACCAGGAGGGTCTCTGCCGATGCCCAATCACCTCACCCCCACCGAACTCGCGCGCGAAGCCGGCCTTGACCGTCGCGACGTGATCTCCAAGTGCATGGAGATGGGGGTACCGATCTTCCAGGGCAGAATCGACAAGTCGCTCTTCCTCACGAGCCTCGACGCCGAGCAGCGCGAACGCGAGCCTGCCAAGCTCTGAGCGCCTTGGCACACCATCTTTTGCCGGCTGCGCCCGCGGGCTCCGCGGGCGCACCGCGTTCTGGGGTGGGCGCCCGAGACTAGCCGCGTTCCCTCTGGTCGGCGGACTGGCGCAGCAGCGCGCCGGTCGTCTGCTCGAGGATCTTGCGCCACGCGCGGGTGCGGCCCTCCTCGGCCTCGAGGTGCTTGAGGACGTTGCGCACGCGCGTGGCGGAGATCTGGATGCCGTGGCGCTGGCAGATCTCGCGGAAGCGCGGATAGCCCGAGGCGAGCTGCGTCGTGACCGACTGAAAGCCGTGGCGCGCGACTTCGACCCGCGACGTGTAGTTCATGATCGACGTCTGGAACATGAGCTCGTCGTCGGCCTCGGGCTCGATGAGGATGATGTCCACCCCGGGATAGCGCTGCTCCCATTGGCGGGCGATCTCGTGCAGGCGCTGGTAGGCCACCATCTTGAAGGCCTGGTAGCCGACCTGGGGGAAGCCCATGTCGCTGACGCGGCGGGTGCGCGTGCCGCCCAGCGTCCGGACCTTCGTCTTGAAGTCGTTGACGTACGGAACGAGCGGGTTGACGACGACGATGAACTTCGCCCCCTTGTCCACGGCGATGTCGAGGTTCGTCGTCGAGATGATCCCCCCGTCGACCAGCTCGCGGTCGCGCACCTTGACGGGGGAGTAGACCATCGGCAGCGCGGTGGAGGCCCGCACGGCGGTCGAGATCGGGACGTCGTCCCAGCCCTCGGCCCCGAAGACGATCCGCTCGCAGGTGTCGAGGTCGGTCGCGGTGATGTACAGCTCGGGCGCCACGGTGCGAAAGTCGTCGCTGCGGGAGGGGTCGCTCGTCAGCACGTTGTGCAGGTAACGCTCGACGCCCGCGCCGGAGTAGGCGCCGGACGGCAGCCCCTCGGCCAGACCGAGCACGAGATCCATCGCTGAGACCTGCCCGAGCCGGCTCGCGAGCGCACCGACCAGCTGCGCGGTGCGCAGCGGCAGCGTGACGGCGCTGCGCGCAAAGCCGCCGATGTTCGGACGCAGGAGGTTGGCGAGGTCGAGCTGGGGAAACGTCGACGGGCGCTGGTGGTCGACGACGCGCATCATCTCCGCCGGCGTCACCCCGTTGGAGATCATCGAGGCCACGAACGAGCCCGCGCTCGTGCCGACGTAGACATCGAAGTCGTTGACCGTCCGGTTGAGCGTCAGCAGGTCGAGCGCGCGCAGCGCCCCGATCTCGTAGACCCCACCGGTGAAGCCGCCGCCGCCGAGCACGAGCGCCGTCTTGGAGCGCTTGCGTCGCGGCCGGGACCTGGCGGCGCTGCGCTCCGGGGGCTCGAGCTTGACGACGTCGCCCATCGCTGCATTCTACGGACCACGCCGCTCGGAATATGGGCCTCCGGCGCATCGCCCGGGGCCCGGCGCTGTTGTGTACCGGGGAATGCGAAGGGTCATCGCAACGCTGCTCGCGCTCGCCGCGATGCTCGCAGGCGCCGCTCCGGCGGCCGCCATCAGCGAGTCGGGGTTGAAGTCCGTGATCGCGCGCGAGATGAGCAGGGCACCGGCCGCGTCCGGAGCCTACGTGCGCGACATGAACACCGGCGTCGAGCTCTACGCCCGGCGCGAGAACGCCGTGCGGATCCCCGCTTCGGTGGAGAAGCTCTTCACCACATCGGCCGCGCTGCTGCGTCTCGGGCCGTCGGCGACGCTGACGACGCGCGCCGTGATCGCGCCCGAGGCTGTCGTCGAGCCGGGCGGCACGCTGCGCGGCGACCTCGTGCTCGTCGGCGGCGGCGACCCCTTCTTCGGCGACGCGATCGCGGCGAAGCTGGCCAAGGACATCCGCGCCACCGGCATCCGCCGCATCACCGGCTCGGTCATCGGCGACGAAAGCGCGTTCGACGAGCGGCGCGCGAGCTGCTGCGTGGGCTATGACCCGGATCTCGGCGGCGTCCTCAGCGCGCTGGCCTACGACCGCGGAATCTTTCGCGGCCGTGCGCGGCTGGACGCGGCGCGCTTTGCCGCCGGCCGCTTTGCCGCTCAGCTCAAGGCGGCGGGCGTCGCGACTGCGGGCGCAAGCAAGGCCGGCGTGGCGCCCGACAGCGCCAACACCGTCGCCTCGGTCTCCTCGTTCAGCATCGGCGAGCTCGCGCGCTATATCAACGTGCCCTCGAACAACTTCGCCGCCGAGATGCTCTTCCGCGAGCTCGGCGCGCGGTACCGCGATCGCGGCTCGCGCGCCGCGGGCGCCGACGTCGTGCGCGACACGCTCGACGACTTCGGCGTGCACCCGAAGATCGTCGACGGGTCCGGGCTCTCGCGCTCCAACCGCGCCACGCCACGCCAGGTCGTCCGGCTGCTCGAGCGCATGCACAACCAAAAGATCGCTCAGACCTTCCGCCGGTCGCTCGCGGTGACCGGCGTCACCGGAACCGTGAAGTCACGCATGCGCAGAACCGCCGCCGCGGGCCGCTGCAACGTCAAGACCGGCACGCTGCGCCTCGTCAGCGCGCTGGCCGGCTACTGCCGCACGGCCGCCGGGCGCGACATCGGCTTCGCGCTCATGTTCAACAAGGCCAACACGTGGGCGGCGAAGGCGCGCGAGGACCGGATCGTGGTCGCGATCGCGCGCCTGAGCAGCGCTCCGGCGGCCCCGGCGCCGGAGGGCGGAGCGCGGCCGCAGCCGCCTGCGTAGGCCGCCTTCGAAGCCACGTCCTCGAATCGGTCGTTTTTGGCCGCCGGTACTGGCTTTTTCACAGAGGTCCAAGAGACTGCGCATCACCCGGATCGAAGGGACCAGCGCATGCACCTCAGCAGGGACCGTCTCACGCGATCTATCGTCGCCGCGGTTGCCGCCGGCGCGCTCGTCGCCGGGTGCGGCGGCGACGACGCCGACGACGCCGCGGGCAGCCAGGGTGTCGCTGCCACGCCGGTCAAATTCCCGATCAGGGCCACCGCGGAGGGCGAGAAGAAGGCGCTCGAGTTCCCGCCAGCATCGAGACCGGGCTGGTGGTGATGACCCTGGTGAACACCGACGAGCCAAGGTCACCGCGACCGACACGTTCGAGGGCGACGACACGGAGTACAGCTTCGAGTTCGAGGGCCTGAAGGCGGGCCGCAACGAGGTGCGCTTCGAGAACACGGGCGAGGAGCTGCACCACGCGCTGTTCTTCCCGATCGCGCAGGGCAAGACGTTCGAGGACGTCGAGGCCGCGTTCACGTCCGGCGAGGAGCCGGAGGGTCCGCCGCCGGTCGACTTCGCGAGCGGCGTCGGCACCGCAGTGATCGACGGCGGCATCGAACAGAACATCGAGCTCGACCTCAAGGCCGGCAAGTACGCCGTCGTCTGCTTCATCCAGGATCGCGACGGCGGCAAGCCACACGCCGAGAAGGGCATGATCGAGGAGCTGACGATCGAGTAGGCGCCCGGCGCACGCTCACGCGGGCGGGGCTGCCTCAGGCCAGCAGGGCCAGCAGCCCCGCCTCGTCGAGCACCGGCACGCCGAGCCGCTCGGCCTTGGCGAGCTTCGTGCCGGGCGAGGCGCCGGCGACGACGTAGTCGGTCTTCTTCGAGACGCCGGAGGTCACGCGGCCGCCGGCGGCCTCGATGCGCTCGGTGGCCTGCTCGCGCGTCAGGTCGGGCAGGGTGCCGGTCAGGACGAACGTCTTGCCGGCGAGGGGGCCCTCGCCGGGCGGCGGGCCGTCGAGGGCCATGCTGACGCCGACCGAGCGCAGATCCTCGATGAGTGAGCGCATCTGCTCATCCGCGAGCTGCTCGTGGATCTTCTCCGCCATCTTCGGGCCGACGCCCGGCGTCTGCTCGATGTCCTCGGCGCTCGCCGCCAGCAGCGCGTCGATCGACCGGAAGCGCTGGGCGAGGTTGCGTCCGGTGACGAACCCGACCTCCTCCAGCCCCAGCGCGAACAGCACCCGACCGAACGGGCGGACCTTCGAGTCGGCGATGTTCTGGATCGTGCGCGGGGCCGAGACGTCGCCGTAGCGCTCGAGCTGCATGAGCTGCTCGGCCGTCAGGCGGTAGAAGTCCGCTGCCGTGCGGACGAGGCCCGCCTGCTGAAGCTGGCCGACCTGCTTCTCGCCGAGGCCGTCGATGTCCATCGCGCCGCGCGAGACGAAGTGCTTGAGCAGCTGCCACTGGCGCTCGGGGCAGAAGCGGTTCGGGCACTTCGTGAAGACCGAGTCGGGCGGCTTCACGGTCTTCGTACCGCAGGCGCGGCAGTGCTCCGGCGGCCGCGGCGGGTCGGCGCGGTCGGGCCGCTCGGCGGCATGCGGCGCCGGCGACAGCACCTGCGGGATGACGTCGCCGGCGCGCAGCACGATGACCTCGTCGCCGACGCGCAGGTCCTTGCGGGCGAGGTCCTCCTCGTTGTGCAGCGTCGCGAGCTTCACCGTCACGCCGCCGACGTGGACGGGCTCGAGCATCGCGAACGGGTGCAGGTCGCCGAACTTGCCGACGTTCCACATGATGTCGCGCAAGGTCGTCGTCTTCGTCGTCGGCGGGAACTTCCAGGCGATCGCCCAGCGCGGGTCGCGCCCGACGACGCCGAGCCGGCGCTGCAGCTCGAAGTCCGAGACCTTCACGACCACGCCGTCGATCTCGAAGTCCAGGTTGCCCCGGCGCTCCTGCCAGGCGAGGCACTGCGCGACGACCTCGTCCTCGGAGTCCAGGCGCCGGACGTCGTCGTTGACGCGGAACGCGTGCTCGCGCAGCCACTGCAGCGCCTCCCAGTGGCCCGCGAAGGAGACGCCGTCGACGCGGCCGACCCCGTAGCACCACATCGACAGCGGGCGGTCCTTGGCGAGCTTCGGGTCGAGCTGGCGGATCGTCCCCGCGGCGGCGTTGCGCGGGTTCATGAACGTCGACAGCCCGGCCTCGGCGCGGCGCTCGTTGAGCGCCGCGAAGTCCTTCAGCGACATGTAGATCTCGCCGCGCACCTCGAGCACCGGCGGCGCGTCGTCGATCCTCAGCGGGATGGTCGGGATCGTTCGCAGGTTGTGCGTGACGTCCTCGCCCACCTCGCCGTTGCCGCGCGTCGCGCCCTGGACGAACATGCCGTCCTCGTAGCGCAGCGAGATCGCCAGGCCGTCGATCTTCGGCTCGCAGACGAACTGGAACGCCGGATCCTCGATGCCCTCGCGCGCGAGGTGCGCGCGCATGCGCGCCACCCAAGCGCGCAGCTCCTCCTCCGTGCGGGCGTTGGCCAGCGACAGCATCGGGATCTCGTGGCGGACCTTCGGCAGCGACGACACCGGCTCGCCGCCGACGCGCTGCGTCGGCGAGTCGGGCGTGACGAGCTCGGGGTGCGCGGCCTCGATCGCGCGTAGCTCGTCGAGCAGGACGTCGTATTCGTCGTCGCCGATCTGCGGGTCGTCGAGGACGTAGTAGCGGTAGCCGTGGTGGTGCAGCTGGGCGCGCAGCTCGGCGGCGCGCGCCTCGACCGTGGTGCTCAGTGCTCCTCCACCTCCTCGGCCGCCGGCGCGAGCAGGCGACCGAGGTCGTGGCGCTCGAGCGCGTCCATGCCCGCCGAGTCGGTCAGGTCGAAGTGCAGCGGTGTGACGGCGATGTCGCCGGCGGCGACGGCGGCTAGGTCGGTGCCGGGCTCGTCGTGGAAGCCGTGGTCGCGGCCGTAGACCCAGTAGCGCCGGCGCGGGCGGGCGGCGTCGCCGTGCGGATCGTCAACCGGATCGGTGAGCGTCAGCTCGTCGCGGTAGATCCGCTTGCCCAGGCGGGTGACCTGCACGCCCGCCGCGTTCCCGGCGGGGCAGTTGACGTTCAGCAGCGTGCCGGTGGGCAGCGGCACGTCGTCGATCTCCTCCACGACGCGCGCCACGAACCGCGCGCCCTCCTCGAAGTCGAAGCGATCGGACAGCCGGAAGTCCATCTCGCGCGCCGAGGACTGCTGTGAGACGGCGATCGCCGGGAGGCCGAGCACGACGCCCTCGAGAGCCGCCGCGACCGTGCCCGAGTACGTGATGTCGTCGCCGAGGTTCGCGCCGTGGTTGATGCCCGACACGATCAGGTCGGCCTCGAAGCCCTCGACGAGTCCGAGGTTGGCAAGCCGCACGCAATCGACGGGCGTGCCGTCCGTCGCGTAACCGGTCGTGCCGTCGTCGAAGGCGATCTCCTCGACCCACAGCGGGCGCATCGTCGTGATCGAGCGCGCCATCGCCGAGCGGTTTCCGTCCGGCGCGATGACGACGAGCTCGATGGCGGAAACGCGCAGCAGGGCGCGGCGCAGCGTCTGCAGACCCTGCGCTTCGATCCCGTCGTCGTTGGTCAGCAGCACCCTCATGCGTGCGGTCGAGGATAGTCACGGGGGCGGTGGGTACCCGACCGCGGCGAGCGCGAGACCGTGCGCCGCAGCGGTCGGTCCGGCGTTCGCGCGCGGCGCCCCCGCGAGCAGCGCCATGAAGTTCTCGAGCGTGCGCCGGCCGGTCGCGACCTCGAGCATCGTGCCGACGAGGATGCGGTTCATCGCGCGCATGAACGTGTCGGCCGTGATCCAGAACTCGAGCAGGTCGCCATCGGCTCGCCACTCGGCCGCGAGGACGATGCGCTCAAAGCGCGTGTGGTACGTGTCGGTCGGCGTGAAGGCGGTGAACTCGTGGTCGCCGGGGAGCGCAGCGGCGCATGCGTGCAGCGCGGCGACATCAAGCTCCCAGCCGTGCCACAGCGCGCGGCCCTCGAGCCACACCGAGCGCGCGCGGCGATGCAGCACGCGGTAGCAATACGTCCGCGACACCGCGTCGTGGCGAGCGTCGAACCCGTCGGCCGCAGGATTGCAGTCGAGCACCGCGACGTCGCGCGGCAGCAGCGCGTTGAGTCGCAGCGGATCGACCGCCTCGTGGTCGTAGGAGCACACCTGTGCCCACGCGTGAACGCCGCTGTCCGTCCGGCCGGCGACGGCGAGCGGGACCTGGTCCTCGCGTAGCACCGTGCACAGCGCGCGCTCGACCTCGTCCTGCACCGTGCGTTGCCCCGGCTGTCGCGCCCAACCGGAGAAGTTCGTCCCGTCGTACTCCAGCAGCATGCGGCTCGTCACCGGCTGCACCCTACGAGCAACGAGCTTGCTCGGGTTCAGACGCCGCGCGACAACGAGGCACGACAGCCTGTCTGCAACGCGACGGCCGGCGTCGCGCCGCGCACCGCCGCCGTATGCTGGCCCGGCGCCCGAAGTATCAGACCAACTCGAGGTAGACCATCTCGGTCGAATCCGACCGCCGAGGGCCCAGCTTGAGGATCCGCGTGTAGCCACCCGGGCGCTCCGCGTAGCGCGGGGCCACCTCCGCAAACAGCGTGTGCACGACGAACTTGTCCTGCCCG
>DASYVZ010000078.1:0-1652 GCA_035936515.1 Solirubrobacteraceae bacterium
GCCCGGTCAAGCGCGCTGTCGGCGCGATCGGTGTGCGCCTGGACGGCCTTGACGGCGGTCTCGATGCCGGCAGCGTTGGCGCCCGCAGGAAGCGCCAGCGCACCGCTGGCGATCAGTGCACAAGCACCGATACGAAGATGAGACGACACGAATGTGCTCCTTGCGGTGGGGGCTCAAGCGAACGCCCAAAGTGGACCGTTCGCTACTGCAACGCGCCGATCGGCGCCTCATAAGGCCTATCGGCAGAAACAGACGGACGTATGAGCGGGCGCGAATGATGTGCCGGTGCCTGCTGACTCACGGTGCGGGCGCGCGTTGCCGATAGACCGTGCATGAAGACCGTCAGCGTCCCATCACCAGCGCCTGCGCTTTCACCCCCGACGGCGGCGCTGAAGCTGATGTCCGACGAGCGCCTCGCGCGCTGGGCGGCGAAGGGCAGCCAGCCGGCGTTCGCGGTGATCTTCGAGCGCCATCACCAGGCGCTGCATCGCTACTGCCAGTCGATCGTCGGCAACGGCCACGACGCCGCCGATGCGCTGCAGAACACGATGCTCAAGGCGTTGCGCGCGCTGCCCGGGGACACACGGACGATCGCGCTGAAGCCGTGGCTGTATCGGATCGCTCACAACGAGTCGATCTCGCTGCTGCGCTCGCGCCGCGGCCACAGCGACCTCGACGCGGCGGCCCACGTCGGCGATCCGGGGGCCGAGACGATCGTCGAATCGCGCGAGCGGCTGCGCGACCTGACCGCGGATCTGGGCGAGTTGACCGATCAGCAGCGCGGCACGCTGCTGATGCGCGAGCTCGCCGGGCTGCAGTTCGACGAGATCTCAGCCGCGCTGCAGGTCACTGCGACGGCCGCCAAGCAGAGCGTCTACGAGGCGCGCTGCGCCCTGCAATCGCTCGAAGAGGGCCGTGCGATGGACTGTGACGTCATCCGGCGCGCCCTGTCTGACGGCGATCGCCGCACGCTGCGCAACCTCAAGATCCGCGGGCACCTGCGCGCCTGCGCGGGCTGCCGCGACTTCGAGGCCGCGCTGCGCCAGCGCCCCGCTCACCTCGCCGCGCTTACACCCGCGCTCCCACTCGCGACGGCCGCGTCGATCCTGCAGGGCCTGCTCGGCGCCGGCACCGGAGCCGGCCACGGCGGCGGCGGACTGCTGGCCGCGATCGGTGTCGGCGCCAAGAGCATCGGCGGCACGTCGCTGGCCACCAAGGCCGCGACCGTCGCGGTCATCGCCGGCAGCGCCGGCGGCGGCGCGCTCTACATCGCGCCCGACGAACCAGCGCAGCTCGCTGACCCCCCACGAGTCACGCAACAGATTGCGCCCGCGGAGCCGCACGACGCCACGACCCGGCCGCGCGCCCAGGACGATCGCCAACGCGCCACGCGCGAGTCAGCCACTACCAACCCGACGCCGGAAGACAGCACGGCAACGACCGCCGGCAACGAGTCCGCGGCGAGCCAGATGCAGCGACCGTCCGCGGACTCTGCACCCTCCCCGGCCGCGGCCGGCAGACCAGCGCCGCCCCCCGCCGTCACCGCGCCGGGCGGCGAAGGTGACCGTGGAGCTATGGCCGCCGTGGCCGCTGACGGAAGTGCGCGCCGCCCTTCAAACAGCGCCGCGACACCGGCCACCGCGGCCTACGCG
>DASYVZ010000079.1:0-3509 GCA_035936515.1 Solirubrobacteraceae bacterium
GCGACGGGATCCGGGAGGCCGCGGCGTCGAGCGCGCCGATGAACTCGTCGGCGTCGGCGAAGCGCTCGCGCGGCTCCTTCGCGAGCGCGCGCAGCACGACGGACTCGAGCTCGGGCGTGACGCGCGGGTTGTGCCGGCTCGGCGGCACCGGCGCCTCCGAGACCTGCTTGAGCGCGATCGTCACCGCGGATTCGGCCTCGAACGGGACGCGGCCGGTGAGCAGCTCGTAGAGGATGATCCCGATCGAGTAGAGGTCCGAGCGCGCGCCGACGGCGTGGCCCTGGGCCTGCTCGGGCGACAGGTACTGCGCGGTGCCGAGGATCGAGCCCGTCTGCGTCATGTCTGACGCGCCCGCGCGGGCGATGCCGAAGTCCGTCACCTTGGCGCGGCCCTCGTCGTCGACGATGACGTTCTGCGGCTTGAAGTCGCGGTGGATGATTCCGCGGCGGTGCGCGAAGCGCGCGGCACGCAGGATCTGCACCGTCAGGTCGACGGCCTGCTGGGGATCGAGCGGGCCGTCCTCGATGACGATCTGCTTCAGGGTGCGCCCGGAGACGAACTCCATCGCGATGTACGAAGTGCCGTTCCACTCGCCGCGGTCATAGACACCGACGACGTGCTGGTGGGCGAGCCCTGCCGCCGATGACGCCTCGCGCTTGAAGCGCTCGACGAACTCCTCGTCGGCCGCGAAGCGCTCGTGGAGGATCTTCAGCGCGACCTTGCGCCCGAGCTGCATGTCGACCGCGCAGTACACCTCGGCCATCCCGCCCGAGCCGAGGTGGGCGCTGATCTCGTAGCGGTCGTCGATGACCGCACCGTCCTCGAGTTGCCTCATCGCGAGCGCCAGCCTTGCGCAGTCATCGCAGCAGCGACTCCATGACCTGCTTGGCAATCGGTGCGGCGTCCGTGCCGCCCTGGGCGCCGACGAGGTTCTCGAGCGTCACCGCGATCGCGACCTTCGGCTTCGAACGCGGGGCGAAGCCGACGAACCAGGGCTGGTTGATCCGCTGCGCGATGTTCAGCTCCGCGGTACCAGTCTTGCCGGCGACCTCGATGCCCTGCAGCGCGGCGGCGGTGCCGGTGCCCTCGCGCACGACGTTGGCCATCATCTGGGTGAGCTGGGCGGCCGTCGTCTGCGAGATCACGCGCTGGGCCTTCGCGGGCCCGATGCGCTCGACCGTGCGCCCATCGGCGTCGACGATCCGGCTCGTGAGGCGCGGCTGCATCCGCATGCCGCCGTTGGCCACCGTGGCGACGACGGTGGCCATCTGCAGCGGCGTCACCCGCAGGCGCTCCTGGCCGATCGCGACGCGGCCGATGTCGACGCGGCCGGAGTCCACGGCGATCGGCTCCTGCTTGTCCATGTCGTAGACGCCGCTGGGGAGCATCTGCCCATCGGGATAGTCCAGCGGCGGGTCGCTGCCGAAGCCGAAGCGGTTCATGTACCTCGCGTACGTGTCGTCGCCGAGCCGCTCGGCGACCTGGGCCCAGACGGTGTTGACGGAGTTCGTGAGCGCTGTGGTCAAGGTGATCGACCCGAACTGGGCGTTGGAGAAGTTGCTCAGCGGTACACCCGAGACGTTGATCGGTGACTTTCCGACGACCTGCGATTCCGGGCTGAACTCGCCGCTGTCGAGCGCGGCGGCGGCCGTGACGACCTTCATCGTCGACCCCGGCACGTAGCCCGCCTGCGTGGCGCGGTTGAACAGCGGGGAGTTGTCCTGGCGGTTGAGCCGCTCGAAGACGTCCTCGTCGCGCAGCGCGTTGGGGTCATAGCCCGGGGTGCTGGCCATCACGCGCACCTTGCCGGTGGCCGGCTCGATCGCGACGACCGACCCGCGGCGATCGCCGAGGGCGTCGAGCGCGATCTTCTGGGCGGCCGGATCGAGGTTCGTGACGACGTTGTCGCCGATCTTGCGGCTGCCCCGGAGGCCGTCGACGATCGACGTCAGCTCGTCCGTCTCGCCCGCCAGCGCATCGTTGCGCGAGCGCTCGAGGCCGGCGCGGCCGATCGTCAGCGCGTAGTCGTAGCCGAGCGCGTGCGAGAAGCGCTCGGCAGCCGGCGTGTAGCGGCGGCGGTAGATGTCGTCGTCGCCCTTGACCGAGCGCGCGAGCAGCGACCCGTCGCGGGCACGGATGACACCCCGCTTGACAAGCGCCTGCTTGATCAGCGGGCGCTTGTTGAGGGCGTTCTCGCGGTACTCCTCCGCCTTGATGACGCTGTTGTAGCTCGTCATCGCCGCGAGCGCCCCGAACAGCACGAGCACGAGCACGAACAGCTTGAGGATCGGGGCGTTCACACCACGGCCTCTCGTCGCGCCCGGTCGGAGACGAGCAGCAGCAGTGCCAGGAGGATGAAGTTCGCGACAATCGAGGACCCACCGTAGGAGATGAAGGGCAGCGTCACGCCGGTCAGCGGGATGAGCTTCGTGACGCCGCCGACGATGACGAAGACCTGCAGCGCGAGCACCGCGGTCAGGCCTGTCGCCAGCAGCTTCGAAAACGAATCGGTCGCGAGCATCGCGGTCTTGAACCCGCGCTCGATGATCAACAGATAGACGAGCAGCACCGCCACCGCACCCATCAGGCCGAGCTCGTCGGTGATGACCGCGTAGATGAAGTCCGTGTGCGCGGCCGGCAGCAGCGGCGTCTCGTTGCCCAGGCGGATGAGCGCCTGGCCGAAGCCCTGGCCGAAGAAGCCGCCGTCGGCCTGCGTGAAGATCGACTGCGCGATCTGGTAGCTGCCGCCGATCTCCTGGTTGTAGAGCTCGGGGTCGAACGGATGCAGCCACGCGTCGACGCGACTTTCGATCGTCGGGCGGATCGCATAGAGCACGCGCGCCCCGAGCGCGAACAGCGCCAGCCCGATGACGACGAACGAGATCCGGTTCGTCGCGACGTAGACGAGCGCGAGAAAGCCGCCGAAGAACATGAGCGAGGAACCGAGGTCCTGGATGACGAACAGCAGCGCCATCGCGGTCCCCCACACGGCCAGCAGCGGGCCGAGGTGCTTGAGCGGCGGAAACGTGATCCCGGCGAAGCGGCGCGCACCGACGACGAGCACCTGGCGCGTGTCGCGCAGGTACGAGGCCAGGAAGATGACGATCGCGATCTTCGCGAGCTCGGCGGGCTGAAAGGAGATCGGCCCGAGGCTGAAGGACAGGTAGGCGCCGTTCGTCGGGCTGCCCAGCCGCGGCAGCAGCAGCAGGACGATGCCGCCGAGCGCGATGACGTAGCGGTAGCGCTCGAGGACGCGATGGTCGTGACGCAGAGCGACGATCGTCGCCGTGAAGAAGATCAGGCCGACGACGAACCACTTCGCCTGATCGCGCGCCAACTGCTCGTCGAGGCGGTAGAGCACGACGAGGCCGAAGCAGGCCAGGACCGCGACGAGCGCGAACAGGTACGGGTCGGCATCGGGCAAGGTCATCCGCAGGACGAGGTGCGCGGCGAGACAGAGCGCGAGGAAGATCAGCCCGTAGGTCAGCGACAGGTCCGACAGCAGCTCG
>DASYVZ010000080.1:0-3286 GCA_035936515.1 Solirubrobacteraceae bacterium
CTCTGCGCACGGCCGACCTGTGCCGGTCAGGGCTCCGCACGCGGGAGTCCCGCTGGCCGGGCGGCTGCTGGGACGAGCCCAGCAAGCGCGGCGCTTTCGCGATCTTGACGCTCTTTGCCGCGCCCGTCCCGGTTGCCGTTCCTCGGAGGGACGCGCTGGCGGCGGCGACGAGGGCGCCCGCGACCACCGTCCGCGTCCTCCTGATGGATCGTCGTTGGGGCGGGTCAGATGCTCGGCCGACCAGCTCGGGGAGGTGCACGTCAGCGACGCACCACCGACCTGTGCGCCAGGTGGGTCGCCGTGCTGGCCGCGTATGCTGGCGCACGCTGATGTTCGAGCGATTTTCAGAGCAGGCGCGTCAGGTGATCATGCTCGCTGAGGAGGAAGCACGTTCGTTTGATCGCCACTACGTTGGCACCGAGCACATCCTGCTCGGTCTTCTTCGTGAGACCGAAGGCGTCGCTTCGCGGAGCTTAGAGCGCCTGGGCGTCACGATCGACGGGGTGCGCGCGCGGGTCGAGTCTGGCGAAGGAGACAGTCAGGTGTGGCGAAAGCTTCCCCTGACGTCCGACTCCAGGGCAGTCGTCGAGCTTGCCGAGCGCGAGGCGCTGAGCCTCCTCGAGGACTGCGTGGACACCGAGCACATTCTGCTGGGCATCCTGCGCGTCGGCGACGGTGCGGCAGTGCAGATCCTGCTGGACTTCGAACCTGACTGACCCCGAACAGATCCGCCATGAGGTTCTGGACACAGTCTTGGGGCCCGATGCAGAGCGATTGCGCCGCCGGGCACAGTGAGAGGCACGGCAGCCGCCCGCGGCTGTTGATTAGGAGAGCGTCCGTGTAGTCCCGGCGATCGAGACACTTCAAGCGGCCAGCTGATCGCCGGCTCGCCCAGCCATCTCGACCCGCCGGAAGGGGCTGGTCCGGCTCCGTCCCGCATAGACGCGCAGTTGGCGCGCAAACACAAGACGCCTTCGCTCCCGGTAGAGGTTCGGGTTGCCGGAACCGATATCGATTCAGTGCCTGCGCCGACTAGGTCCGCGCCGCGCTACGGCGCCGGTGCCCCCAATGACTTACGCCAGTGACCGCTCGGCGTCCCGGAGCAGCTCCGCGACGACATCCGCTGCGGTCTTGCCACGAGCTTCAGCGATCCGCTCAAGTCGCTTAGCATCCTCGCCCTCGACCCCAACAAGAACGACGAGCTTCGCATCGGGATCGCCGTCGTGGTGCTCGACGTAACGCGGATCCAGCTTCGCCAGCTCGGCATCGAAATCGCCGGGCTGAGGATCAGGGTCTGTCCAAGGGTTCGCGCTCATGAGCTTCGTCCCAGCAGCTTACGCTCGGTCACCGTCGAGCTCCAACCGGTCACGATCAGCCACGTGGTCGGGTCCGCCGTGCGCTCGATCACCAGCGTCAGCGCTCGCCCTCCATCCGTTAGACCGACGAGCAGGAGCCGCCCGCCACTCGAAGCTCCCTCATGCGGATTACGAACAGCGACATGATCGTTGCGGGGGCAGCTGCTCCGCCTCCTGCGCGGAGATCGCCCGCGCCGCGAGCTTGTCAAGCGCAACATCAGTCGCGAGAAGCTGGTGGACCGCGACGCGCGCCATGCGCAGCGTCTTACCTACCGTCGCAGACGGATTCAGCGCGACGCGTACTCGCGATCGCAGCGCCAGGGCCGGACGACGCTGCCGGACTGCCGCTCGACAAGCAGCGTCCAGCTAGTCCGCAATCGACATGCTTCAGCGGCGCAGCGATGAAATCGGCGTCCGGCTTGCGGCTCGGCTGTGGGACGAGCTCACTGGCGTAGCGGCTCGCGGCGCGGCCCGTATCGTCGTCCACTCAAGGATCGCTCAAGGGTGTCCGGCTCCGTCCCGTAATTAACAGGCTCGACACCGAACACACCGTCAAAGTCGGCGTTCCGGCAGAGGTTCGGCTGTGGGACGAGCGGCGGCCTTGCCGCGGGATCCTTGGATTCTCGGCTTGCGGGACTTGCGCTTATTCGGTCGGTCGTGCGTTTATCAGTCACCGCCGCGCCTGCCCCGGTTTTGGCGTTCAGCGCGCAGGATGTCGATCTTGCCGTGCAGGATTCGCCGTCTGTAGGAGATCGCCCGCTCCTGCTCGAGCAACTCGTCTATGAGGTCGTCGAGCGCCCCGTCGGGCAAGGCGCCAAGGTCCGGCAACGCTGGCGCACTAGCGGTGCCGGTGTGCGAGAGGTCGTCTTCGCTGTCGTGCGCACGCATCGTGTCGGCGTCTTGCGGTCGCGACGACATCGACAGCATGCGGATGACCTCGTTGCGGATCTTCTCGGAGTCCGCGTCGAAGTCCAGCAGGATCCGGGCGGCTACGCCCTCGTTCTCGCGCACCAGGCCGAGCAGGATGTGCTCGGTCCCGACGTAGTTGTGCTTGAGCGTGCGCGCCTCTTCTTGCGCGAGAACGACCACCTGACGGGCTCGCTCTGTGAATCGCTCGAACATGAGAGGCGCTCCAATCCGGTTGCATCGGCTGATCGCGGCAACCCGGCCGACCCGGTTCAGGCCCCGTGGCTTTGCGTCACCGCCTCACGGCGGAGTTGCCCCTTCGCGTGCCACCAGGTCGGAACCGCCAGCACCTGATGTGAGCGCACAGCACGATCTCTGGACGGATGTTCGACATCAGCCGCCGCCCAACGCTCCTTGGCAGCGGACGGTGCCGGCGTCCGGCTTGGGTCGTCCCGGCTGAGGTTCGTCTGCGAGACGAGCTCAGACGCATAAACACCGGCGCGCCATCGGCATCGTCGTCCACTGAAGGCTCGCTCAGGGATGTCCGGGTCCGGCCCATAATTCACAGGCTCGGCACCAAACAGACCGTCAAACTTTCGGGTTCCGGCAGAGGTTCCTTGGGTTCTCGCGGTGATCGCAACAGCGGCCCGCTGAGCGGCGACCGGGTTCGACTGAGATGTCGGCAGCTGGTCTACAGGCCAAGCTCGCGCGCGACGCTCGTCGAGCCTGTCGGTCGCACGCCTAACAGCCTTCACGGAAGCATCCGTTCCGCGTGGGCGGAGTACAGGAGCATGATGGAGGCGGCGGCGAGCAGCGCCACACCGGTGACCGGCACCGCTCGCGCGCCGAGCGGGCGTGTCTTCTCGTGGACCATCAGGGCGGTGAGGAGTGCCATCCAGATGAGATTCGCCACGCCGACGGCGAACATCACCAGCATGAGCGCCCAGCAGCAGCCGACGCAGAACGCCCCGTGGCGGGCGCCGAGCCGAAAACCCCCGCGCGCTCCGCGCGCATAGTGGCGCAGC
>DASYVZ010000081.1:0-4909 GCA_035936515.1 Solirubrobacteraceae bacterium
CGTGCCGACGCGGATCTACTTCTCCGGCGGGCGCGCGAAGGTCGAGATCGCGCTCGCCAAGGGCAAGGACCGCTTCGACAAGCGCGAGTCGATCAAGGAGCGCGAGACCCGGCGCGACATGGACCGCGCCCTGCGCGAGGCGAACCGCTAGGGCGCCGCGCGGCGCTCTGTCGGCTCAGATCTCACCGCTCGCGTCGCGACGCCGCATGCCGATGGCGGGCACCGGATGCGCCAGCAGGTCGCCGTGGCGCCGCGTCGACGTCGCGATTGAACAGATCGCCGGTCGGTGCGCCGCCGCCTTGGGTACACGCACGGGCGGGTGTACGTGTCGATGTCCCATCTGCAGGTCGCGCCGGACCGCGCGGACGAGCTGATCGCCGCCTTCCGCGACCGCGCCGGGCTCGTCGACGGCTTCGAGGGCTTCGAGGGCCTCGAGGTGTGGCGCTCCGACCGTGAGCCGGGCAAGGTGATCATGGTCAGCCGCTGGCGTGACCGCGCCTGCTTTCGCGACTACATGCGCAGCGCGGCGCACCGCGTCTCGCATGACCGGATCCCGGAGGATCTCCACGCCGCGATCAAGCTCGAGCGGCTCGATCACCTGCACACGTACGACGTCGTCGCGCGATGACCGAGGGCACCCGCCTGCAACCGCCGTCGGGCGGCATGGCACCGCCCACCACGACCATGCTGCCCGACGGTACCGAGGTCGACCTCCTCGCGCCGGCCCGGAAGATCGCCGACGAGCATCTGGCGCGCCATCCGGAGGAGCTCGAGCGCTACGGCGAGGCCGTCCGCGCGTGGTGCATCCACGACAACCAGCACCTGCTCAACTGGGCGGCGCTGGACCTTGCCGGCGCGATCGACTTCGACGCGCAGCTGCACTGGCTCGCGAACGTCCTCGCCGCACGCGGCTATCCGCTCGAGAGCCTCGCCGACGACCTCGACACGGCAGCCTCCGTGCTCCGCCGATCGCCCAGCAGCGACGCGCGACGCGCCCTGGCCGACCGGCTCGCAGCCGCCGCGGCAAATGTTGGCCTCCGCGGCTGACTGCGACAGCCGCCCGGCGCCGTACTCCGACCGCCGCCGCGGCGGCCGCTCGGTCAGCGCTGAGACACCTCGCCACGCCAGGCGCCGCTCTCGACGCCACGGGTCTCGATGAGCTCCTTGAAGCGCTCGAGGTCACCCTCGACGCGACGCTCGGGCGCGCCGATCGCATCGCCGATCTTCTCCTTGATGCCCTCCGGCACGAAGTCCATCTGCACCATGACGCGCGTGGTCTCGTCATCGATGCGGTGGAACGTCACGACGCCCGCGTTGTCCTTGCCGTCGGTGTTGCGCCAGGCGATCCGCTCGTCCGGCAGCTGCTCGGTGATCTCGGCGTCCCACTCGTGGCGCGACCCGCCGAAGCTCGCCACCCAGTGCAGGTGGGTGTCGTCGAGCTGGCGAACCTCGTCGACGCCGTCCATGAAGCGGGGAAACTCCTCGAACTGCGTCCACTGGTTGTAGACCGTGTTGATCGGCGCGTTGACGTCGATCGACTGCTCGATCGTGCCCATGAGGTTCTCCTTTCGTCCGGGGACGCGGTCGTACCCGCGACACACATGCGGTTCGCTGCCTATTCGGCCACCGACTCGAAGAGGCGAAGGACGCCTTCGGCGTCGTAGTTGGAGATGTGCCCGTGATCGCCCTCGGTCGTCGTGACCTCGACGCGCGCGCCGTGGCGCCGAGCGAGCGCGGCGCACGCATCTGTGTTCTCGCGCTTCGGGATGATGCGGTCGCCGGGGGAGGCCCAGAAGCGCATCGGCAGGCCGTCCGGCGGGTCGAAGTCCACCGGGCTGCGCCGGCGCATCGCCTCGCGCAGCGACTGCTCGGTGGACCGGTCGTACGCCGTGCGGATCTGGTCTCGGTAGAGCCCGAGATCGAAGACGGATCGCAGGTCGCAGGCGGGAAAGATGCCGGCCCAGGCCTTCACGCCGACGCCGTCGAGCAGCTGCAGGCCGTTGAAGCCGCCCATCGACAGCGCCAGGACATAGATGTCGCCGAATCCGCGCTCGCGCAGTTCGTCCACCAGCGCCAGCTGATCACGCTCGCTCGGCGCGTTGCCCCAGTTGTCGCCGTGCGCGTCGGTCGTGGCGAGCGCGTAGCCGGCGTTCAGGAGGGAGTTGAAGATCGGCTCCTTCTTGGGATCGTGAAAGATGTTCTCGACGCGCTCCCCGGCGCCGTGCGTGTAGACGACGGCCTTGCCCTCGGCCGCGTCGGGTCTGATCAGCACGGCGTCCTGCCCGCGCACCTCGAAGCGCTCGATCGCGCCCTGCCCGCGCTCAGGCGCGGCCGGCGGGGTGTCGGCTCCGCCGCAGCCCGCGACGGCGAACACCAGCACGAGGACCAGGCAGACCGCGGCGCGCATCACGGCAGCGTCGCAGGATCCAGCGGATCCCTACAGCACTTCGCGCTCGCGCGTGAGCCACATCCCCGCCGCGCCGAGCACCCCGCAATAGGCGGCGAGCACGAGCCCGCCCTCCGTCTGGCTGAGCAGCGTCTCGTCGGCGCCCGGCGTCCCGTTCAGCGCCAGCAGCGCCTCACCGGGAAAGAACTGCCCGACGTCGTTGCCGATGAACAGTGCGGCGGTGCCCGCGAGCAGGAAGAGCACCATGCCCGTCACGACCGTCAGGATCTGGTTGCGCAGCACCGCGCCGAGCGCGACACCGAAGAGGCAACCGAGCACGAGCCCGGTGCCGACGCCGAGGTACGTGTTGACGGCTGTGTCGGAGTCGACGTCGATGCCGCGCGAGGACAGGATCGACAGCCCCAGGCCCGCGTTCACGGCGATGTAGAGCAGCGCCCCGACGATCCCCACCGTGAGCCCGACGACGAGCTTCGCGGCGACGACGCGCTCGCGCTTGGGCGTCACGACGAACGTCGAGCTGGCCGTGCCGTGGCGGTACTCGTTCGTCGACAGCAGGGCCCCGAGCGTGAACATGAACACGATCGCCAGGTGCGTTCCGATCGCCAGCGTCGCGACGGAGCGGTCGCGGAGGTCGTCGATGTCGCTCAGGCCGGTGACGAGCCCCGCCGTCAGCCCCTCGAGCAGGATCATCGTGCCCAGCAGCGCCCACGTCGTGCGCACCGAGACGAGCTTCAGCCACTCGGACTTCAGCACGTTCATCGTACGTTGCCCTTCTCGCCGGTCAGCTCGAGGAAGCGGTCCTCGAGCGTCGCGCGCTCGTGGGTGAGCTCGAAGAGCGGAATGCCGAAGTCGGCCGCCAGCGTTCCGATCGACTCCAGCGAGGAGCGGTGCACGATCATCGTGTCGGGCCGCCCGTCGGTGCTGACGGTGGCTCCCTGCTCCTCGAGCAGCTCGCGCAGCTCATCGAGGCGCGGGGAGCGCACGAGGATCGGCCGGCGGTCGCCCTTGACGAGGTCTGCCAGCGTCCCCTGCATGACGAGGCGCCCGGCACCGATCACGACGACGCTGTCGACGGTCTGCTCGACCTCGGAGAGCACGTGGCTGGAGATGAGCACCGCGCGGCCCTCGGAGGCGAGCGATACGAGGATGTCGCGCAGCCAGCGCATGCCCTGCGGATCCAGGCCGTTCGCCGGCTCGTCGAGCATGAGGATCTTCGGGTCGCCGAGCAGGGCGGCGCCGAGCGCGAGGCGCTGGCGCATCCCCATCGAGTAGCCCTTCACGCGGCGGTCGCGGGCCGGCGTCAGCTCGACCATGTCGAGCACCTCGTCGACGCGCGAGTTCGGGATCCCGGCGGCGGCCGCGATCGTGCGCAGGTGCCCGCGCCCGGAGCGGCCGGGGTGCACGTCGTGGGCATCGAGTGCGGCGCCTACGCAACGGATCGGGTCCGGCAGCTGGTGGAAGGGCCGGCCCATGACGAGCGCCGTCCCGCTCGTCGGCCGGATGAGCCCGAGCAGCGCGCGCAGCGTCGTCGACTTGCCCGAGCCGTTGGGGCCGAGAAAGCCCGTCACCCGCCCGGCCTCGACCGTGAACGACAGATCGTCGACGGCAAGCGTCTCCCCGTAGCGCTTGGTCAGGCGCTCGACCGTGATCTCCGCCATACGCCGCCCAGCCTACGAGGGGATCTCGCGCTCGACGAACGTCAGACCCATGCCGACCGAGCAGATGACGATCAGGCCGAGGTAGACCGCGAGGACCGCGAGCCGGTGCGCGGGTTTGACGTTGTAGTACGCGAGGGTCTCGTCGCCGCCGGCCTTGCGCGCCTTCCAGCGCCGGTACGTCTCGAAGCCCGCCAGCAGCAGGATCAGGATGATGATCGGGTTCGGAAAGACGAACGCCAGCACGGCCATCGCGAACAGGCCGACGAACCACATCCAGGGCGACAGCGCCGCCATCGCGCGGCCGCCGTCGAGCGGCACGACCGGCATCAGGTTGAAGAGGTTGAGGAACAGGCCGGTGAAGATCAGCGCATACCAGAAGTCATCGCCCGTGCTGAAGGCGAGCGGCAGCAGCGCCAGGCACCCCGCCGTGCCGAGGATCGGCCCGGCGAGCCCCACGCGCGCCTCGGCGGTGGCGTCGTTGCCGAGCGACTTCGCCATCACGGCGGCGCCGAGAAACGGGATGAACATCGGTGCGCTCGCCTCGATGCCCTCGCGGCGCAGCTGGATGACGTGGCCCATCTCGTGGACGAGCAGCAACAGCACGAACCCGGCGGCGAACTTCCAGCCCCAGATGAAGCTGTAGGCCGCGATCGAGACGAGCATCGTCGCCGACGTCGTCAGGACCTTCGCCTTGGGCAGCAGCAGCAACAGCGGCTTGCCCCACTTCAGGATCAGCAGCCCGCCCACGACGAGCAGCGACAGGCTGCGCCGCCACCACGGGCGCTGGTCGGGCGCCGTCGGCGCGGGCGACGGCGCAGTCGCGGCGCTCGGCGCGGCCCCGGCG
>DASYVZ010000082.1:0-7415 GCA_035936515.1 Solirubrobacteraceae bacterium
CAGCACGGCGGTCTGGATCGTCATGTGCAGCGAGCCCATGATGCGCGCGCCCTTGAGCGGCTGCGCGTCGGCGTACTCGGCGCGGGTCTGCATGAGGCCGGGCATCTCGTGCTCGGCGAGGATGATCTCGTTGCGCCCGTACTCGGCGAGCGAGAGGTCGGCGACCTTGAAGTCCTGCTTGGTTTCGACAGCGGCGGTGGGTGGGTTCATCCGTTGCTTCTCCTCGGTCAGGCGTGCGTTGTCGCCGGTGTCGCCCTGGCGAGCGCCAGCAGCTTCGTGTGCTTGTCCTGCTCCCAGCGCAGCCATTCGGCCGGTGGGACGTCCTCGGGCCGGCGCGGCTGTGCCTCGAGCCACGCGTCCACGGCGCCCGCGAGCTCGTCGTCGCCGCGCAGCCGCTGTGCGAATCCGATCTCGGCGAGACCGATGTCGAACCGCGTCGCGAGCTCGCGGAGGGTGCGCAGACGCTGTAGCTCGGCCGGACCGTAGAGCCGGTAGCCCGCCTCCGAGCGCTGTGGCTCGATGAGCCCGGCGCGCTCGATGTAGCGCAGCATCCGCGGCGACCAGTCAGTGGTCTGTGCGGCCTCTTGGATCGTCAAAGCGTTCACGTCGGTGGAACCTTACCACGGTTGTGTCAAGGTTTCGCGTGGCCTGTCGGGGCGTCGTGGTGGGCGTGGATGCCGGGAGGGGGTGCCCAGGGCGTTCCGCGAGTTCCTGATCACCCCCTCCCGACACCACGCAACGACAGCGCCGGTGCCCGTCCCTCTCCGGACCACGGTTTCGGTTCTGAGCTGCGCGCTCCCTCGAACCCTCAGTCGGGCGCACACGTGGAGGCCGCCGCAGCGACCGCGCACACGCCGCCCCTCCCCCCACCACGGAACGACGGGACACCGCCACTCGCGTCCGGGGGTGGCGGGAGGGGGTCAGCCAGGAACTCGCGGAACGCCCTGGATGGCCCCCTCCCGCCACCCGGCAACCGAGCACCACAGCGCAGTGCCGCTACGTCCCCTCAGCCAACCGCTGCTTGAGCGACTCGATCACGTCGACCGGCGTCGGGTCGCTTCCGCGCAGCACGGCGACGTAGAGCGAGACGAGGTCGCCCAGCAGGACGAGCGACAGCACCCGCTCGACGGCGGTGTGACCGCGCGATTGGACGACGAAGGTGCCGGTCGCCGAGCCGCCGATGAGCTCCTGCGTCAGCGCGATGCGCTTCTTGACGCGCGGGTGCGTGTCGCTGTCGTCGAGGAAGACGGCCGCGAAGCGTCCGAGCGCGGAGGCGTCGGTCCACCCGACGAGCTCGTTGTGGTCGAGCTCGGGCAGCTCGTGCGTGAACGCGGGGATCTTCGCGTTCTCGTTGAACTGGGTCTTCCAGCGGTAGGCGATCGGCGTCGTCAGGCCCGAGCCGCCGATGACGGGGACGCTGTCGTGCAGCGCGCGCGCGAGCGTCTTGGCCTCGGAGTCCTCGGCGCCATCGGCGCCCCATTCGACGACGAGCTGCTCGAGGTGGTCGGCCGCCACGTCGATCTCCGCGCCCATCCGCGGTCCGGCGCCGCAGAGCCACGCGACCTCGAGCGCGGCCACGGTCATGTAGGCGACCGCCGCTCGCGGCTGAAAGCCCCCCGCGACCGGGATCACCGGCACGCCGTCCTCGCGTGCGAGCTCGGCGAGGCGGCCGCCGCTTGTGACCACGACGCGCGGCGCCCCGAGCGCCCCCGCCGCCTCGTAGCAGGCGAGCGTCTCCTCGGTGTTGCCCGAATAGGACGCGCACAGGATCGTCGTGTCGGGCGTCGTCCAAGCCGGCAGGCCGTACTGGCGCGAGGCGAGCACCGGACGCGAGGCGTGGTCGCCGAGCGCCGCGCGCGCGAGCGCGCCGCCGACCGCCGAGCCGCCCATGCCGGCCACGACAAGCCCACCGGGGGTATCCCACGGCTGCAGGTTGGCCGACTCGACCTTCCACAGCGCGTCGCGCAGGTGCTCGGGCAAGCCGATGACGTCGGCGAGCATGTCCGAGCCGTCGACCGCCGCGATCGACTCGGCGTCCAAGCGCATCTCGGTCACATCATGCGAAGGCGAGGCCGCCATCGGGTACCTCCATGCCGGGGAACAGGCGCGCACCGCGCGCGATGACGTTGTCGGCGCCGATCATGACGCCCTCACCGACCATCGCACCGCCGATGATCTGGCTGCGGTCGCCGATGCGCGCGCCGGGACCGACGATGCAGTCGCGCAGGATGCAGCCCTCGCCGACGTGCGCGCCGTCCAGGACGACCGCCCGCTCGACGACGGAGTCGCTGCCGATGCGCACCCGCTCGCCCAGGACCGCCAGACTGCCGACGTGGGCGCCCGCGGCGACCGTGCAGCCGGCGCCGACGACCGCCGGCGGCACCGCGCGACCGGTGAGCTGGGCCGTGCCGTCGATCGAGACGTAGCCCTCGCCCAGCTTGGCGGCGACGCTCGTGCGGACCTTGCCCTCGAGGATGTCGAAGGTCGCCTGCAGATAGCGCTCGGGGGTGCCGACGTCGATCCAGTACGCCTCGTCGTCGACGTAGCCGAAGAGGCCGTCGTCGACGAGTGCCGGCCAGATCTCGCGCTCGATAGAGACGTTGCGGTCGGGCGCGATGAGGTCGAGCACCGAGCGCTCCAGCACGTAGGCGCCGGCGGAGATGAGGTTCGTGTCGAGCACCGTGTCGGGCGACGGCTTCTCGAGGAACTCCTCGACCGCGCCGCCTTCGCGCAGGCGCACGAGGCCGTAGCTCGAGGGATCCGGCACCGGGACGAGCGCGAGGGTGCCGGTGGCGCGCGTCGCCTCGTGCTGTGCGAGCTGGGCGGAGAGGTCGAGGTCGGTGAGCACGTCGCCGTTGAGCATGAGAAAGCGCTCCTGCAGGAACTCCTCGGCGAACTTCAGCGCCCCGGCCGTGCCGCGCGGGTCGGGCTCCTCGACGAAGCGCAACGAGATCCCGTACCGCGAGCCGTCGCCCAGCACCTCGCGCACCTTCGTCGCCTTGAAGCCGCAGGACATGATCACGTCGTCGACGCCGTGGCCGTGCAGCCACTCGAACATGTAGGCCATCATCGGCCGGTCGACGAGCGCGACGACCGGCTTCGGAAGCGTCGAGGTCAGCGGGCGAAGGCGCGTTCCCTCCCCGCCGACGAGGATCACCGCCTGCATGAGATCGGTCGCCGGGCCGTGTGGTCCATCAGCGCAAGGATGTCAGCGTTCTGCGTCCGATGCCCTCATAGGTCAGCCCGGCTGCGGCCACGGCCTCGCGATCGAGCGCGTTGCGCCCGTCGAGCACGAGCTTGCCCGCCATCCGCTCGGCGACCTGCGCCCAGTCCAGCGTGATGAACTCGTCCCACTCGGTGACGAGCACGACGGCGTCGGCGCCATCGATCGCGTCCATCGCGTCGCTGGCGAAGTGCACGCCGCGGATGAGGTGGCGCGCCTCCTCCTCGGCCACCGGATCGTAGACGCGCACCGTCGCGCCGTCCGCCTGCAGCCGCGCGCTGAGCACGAGCGACGACGCCTCGCGCATGTCGTCGGTGTTCGGCTTGAACGCCAGGCCGAGCAGCGTGATCTTCTTGCCCACGAGCGAGCCGAGATGCTTCTGCAGCTTGGAGATGACCCGGCGCTTCTGCAGCTCGTTCACCTCGATGACGGCGTTCAGCAGCTGGAAGTGGTAACCCGAATTACCGGCAAGTTGCTTTAATGCATTCACATCTTTCGGAAAACAACTTCCCCCGAATCCGATCCCGGCCTGCAGGAACTTCTGGCCGATGCGGTCGTCGAGGCCCATCCCGCGGGCGACCTCGATGACGTCCGAGCCCGTCTCCTCGCAGACGTTCGCGATCTCGTTGATGAACGAGATCTTCGTGGCGAGGAAGGCGTTGGAGGCGAGCTTGACCATCTCCGCCGAGGCGATGTCGGTGCGCACGAGCGGCGCGTCGAGCGGCCCGTAGAGCTCCACGACGCCGTCACCGGCCCAGTCGCCGTCATCGCCGACGACGACGCGGTCGGGATGGAGGAAGTCCTTGACGGCGGAGCCCTCCTTGAGGAACTCCGGACACGAGACGTACGACAGGCCGGCCTTGCCCTGCGCGGCGAGAACGCGCTTGATCGACGCGCCGGTGCCGGCGGGGACCGTGGACTTCATGACGAGCGCGTGGCGGTCGGAGGCCGGGATCGCGTGGACGACCGCGTGCACCGCGCTGAGGTCGGCGTCGCCGGAGTACGTCGGCGGCGTGCCGACGGCGACGAACAGCAGTCGCGCGTGCTCGAGCGCGTCGGCGATGTTCGTCGAGAAGTGCATCCGGTCGCGGTTCTCGGCGACCATCTCGCTCAGGCCGGGCTCGTAGATCGGGATCTCGCCCCCCTGCAGCCGCGCGATCTTGTCGACGTCGATGTCGATGCAGTAGACATCGCTGCCGAGGTGGGCGAAGCCGGCGGCGGTGACGAGGCCGACGTAGCCGGTCCCGATGACGCCGATCGGTTGACGTTCGTTGCTCATGCGGCGCGCCACGTTACTGGCCGATCCGGCCCGGCGGCGGCGCGACGGGCGCGCTCGGCCCCTTCAGGCGACAGCAGGGCTACTGGCCGATCCGTTGCAGCGACCGCGCGATGTCCATCATCTGCCGGTTGGTCAGCGTGTGCGAGAGGCTGTTGGAGACCCAGTAGACCGCCTTGGACGTCTCCCAGGCGATCAGCCGGATGCGGCGCCCGTCGAAGTAGCGCTTGTAGGTGCGGTTGCGCATGCGCACCTCGTCGGTCGGGTTGTCGAGGATCGGCGGCGCCTTCCACGTCATGCCCTGCACGCCGTAGTACTGGCCGTTGTGCTCGGGCCCCATCGAGAGGACGAGCCGGTAGGCGCGGTACTTGTTCTTGTTGCGGTCGTAGATGTCGTACAGGCGCGGGCTCTCCTTCTGATACCCGCCGCCCGCGTAGATCGCCTTCGGGAAGTACACGTCCATCGACGACAGCTTCGTGTCCAGCGTGAGCACGTGGTTCTCGCCGGCCTCCCTGCGCTGGACGAGCCCGGGCGCGAGCCGTCGCGGTGCCTTGATCGCCTTGGGCTTCTTGCGCTCGGCCTGCTCGTCGGCGGCCTTCTCGGCCGGCGATCCGTACCCGACGCCGACGAACTCGTCGACGGTCTTCAGCAGGTTCTCTTCGGAGATCTCGACGTAGTCCGGGTTCGCGGTGGACTGGGCCGCCCGGAACTTCACCTCCTGGATCGGCCGCTTCGTGGAGTCGTAGGCGAGCCGGATGAGCCGCAGGATCGCAGCGTCGTTGTCGCGCGCGATGTCTGTCTGGGTGTATTGCCCGAAGATCTTCAGCAGCTCTTTGCGGTCGCCGAACAGCTTGCCCAGGCCGATCTGACCCTTCGCCTGGCGCAGGAAGTCCTGCTGGCGCGCCGCGCGGACGAAGTCGTCGTCGGTGTGGCGGTAGCGCACGTAGTCCAGCGAGTCCGAGCCGCAGAGCTTCTGGTAGCCGGGCTTGAGGTCGATCGTCGCGTACCCGCCGGGGCCACCGCGATCGTTGAAGTAGCGCCGGTCGATGTCGACGAAGACGCAGCCCAGCCGGTTGACCGCCCGCTGGAAGCCGTTGAAGTTGACGTTGACGACGTGGCTGATCGGGATGCCCAGCAGCTCCTTGACGGTCCGCACGGAGAGCCGCGGCCCGCCGAGGGCGTACGCCGTGTTGATCTTGCCGGTCCCGTGGCCGGGGATCCGGACCTTCAGGTCGCGCGGGATCGACATCACGGCGGTGGCGTTCTTCTCGGGGTCCAGCCGCACGACGATCATCGTGTCCGAGCGCACCGGGGTGCCCTTCTCGTCGCCGTACCGCCGATCCGAACCGAGCACGAGGATCGTCTGCGGGCCGCCCGGATCGACCTCGTCGAGCACGGACTTGATGCCGGGAATCGGCGTGGACTCGTTCTGGAAGACGGCGATCGTCTCGTGCACCTGCAGCAGCAGGGCACTGGCGACGGCGGTCGCGCTGAGCAGCATCACGATGATGGCGCCGATCAGGAAGCGCTTCCACATGTCCCACCCCAGGCGAGTGACGCCTTCATCTTCGTAGACGCTCATCGCGAGGACCTGGCTTGCGGCGCCACGCGGACGACGTCGGTGCGATGGCGCCCCGTCATGCCAGGCCTCCGTCGACCGCCCGCAGCGGCGCCCTCACGGCGTCGTCATCGAGCCGGGCAAGCCAGCCGGGCAGGTCGAGCACGAAGTCGCGCAGGGCCTGGCGGTAGCGGGCGAGCGACTGGATCGACACCCATTCCTCGGGGCCGTGGTGCCCGCCGCCGGTCGGGCCGAACTCCACGGCCGGGATGCCGGCCTGCAGGAACGAGATGGCGTCCGATGCGCCGTCGCGCCCGATCGACAGCGCCTCGTCGTCAAGTGAGGCCGAGACGGCCTCGCGCAGCGCGCGCACGTAGGGGTTCGAGCGCGACACGCGCGCCGGCGCGCGCTGGAAGGTCTTGATGATCTGCACGTCGTCGAGCGCGCGGATCTCCGCGAGGATCTCGCCTGAGTCTTGGGTGGGCAGGTAACGGATGTCGACGTCCATCGTGCAGCGGTCGGGCACCTTGTTGAAGGCGTCGCCGCCGACAATCCGCGCGACGTTGATCGAGGGGCGATCGAAGAGGTCCGAGGACTCTCGGCTGAAGCGTAGAGTCTCGATGCGTCGGAACACGTCGTATGCCTTGAGGATCGCGTTGTCGCCGAACCACGGAGTCGACCCGTGCGCCGCGATCCCGCTGACTTCGACGCGGACCGCCAGAACCCCCTTCGCCTGCACGCCGATGTGCAGGTCGGTCGGCTCGCCGGTGATCGCGAACTCCGCGCGCAGGCCCTCCTCCACGAGCGCGTCGGTGCAGCGGTTCTCGACGTCCTCGGACTCCTCGTCCGGGACGCACACGAAGCGCACGCGAACCTCGCCGTTGTCGGCGATGTCGTGCAGGGCGCACATCATCGCCGCCAGACCGCCCTTCATGTCGTAGGCGCCGCGCCCGATCAGCCGGTCACCGTCGATGCGCGGCGTGAACTGCTCGGCATGCGCCGGCACGACGTCGACGTGGCCGTGCAGGATCACGCAGGGGCCCGTCGCCGGCCCGATGTCGGCGAGTACCACCGGCAGACCCCCGAACTCCCGGCCGGTCACGGGTACGTCCCGGGCGTCGAGCCAGCCCTTCACGAACCCGACCGCCGCGCGCAGGCCGTCGCCGGTGGACGTGTCGTAGGTGATGAGCCTCTCGGCCAGGACCCGTTCGTCCATCGCTGAGGTAAGGGTACCGGGCGCGGCGCCGCGGACGGAGAGCCGTTATGTAGCGTCCCGGGCGTGGCTGGACGCAGTAACCGCATCGTCCTCTTCGGAGCAACCGGATATACGGGGCAGCTCGTCGCCCGGGCGCTCGTCG
>DASYVZ010000083.1:0-1513 GCA_035936515.1 Solirubrobacteraceae bacterium
GTCCTCGCCGGCCTCTGGCATGTCGCACCGGGCTAACGCGCGGCCTCCACCCGCTCGCGGCAGCGCTCGACCATGAAGTCGGTGAAAAGCCGCACCTTCGGGTCTGAACTGGCCCCCGTTTCGACCGGACACCTCGGCATAGGGAGGGAGGCTTGGGGATATCCTCAGGCACAGGCTTATGTCGGACGACTACCAAAGGATCGAAGTCATCACTGGCGCGGCCCGTCGGCGCCGATGGACGACGGAGGAGAAGCTGCGCATCGTCGACGAGACGCTGCGGTCGGGCGAGAGCATTTCGATCGTCGCTCGCCGGCATGGCGTCGCGCCGAACCTGCTCTATCGTTGGCGTCGGCTGATGACGGAGGGCGGTGCGGTGGCGGTTCAGGCGGACGATGCGGTGACCGGCAACGCCGAGTTGCGCCGGCTCGAGGAGCGGATGCGCGAGCTCGAGCGCCAGCTCGGCCGCAAGACGCTCGAAGTCGAGATCCTGAAGGAGGCGCTGGCCCGGTCGCGGGCAAAAAAACCGACGTTGCTCGCGACGTCGCCGCTCAGGGACGATTTCCGGTGAAGGCTGTGGCCGAGGCGCTCGGCGTGGCGCGCTCGAACCTGGTCGACCGCCTGGCGGGAGGCGCGAAGCCGCGTCGGCGCTACCAAAAGGCGCAAGACGCCGCGATCCTGCCGCTGGTGCGCCGGCTGGTCGATGCGCGACCCACCTACGGCTACCGCCGGATCACAGCACTGCTGAACCGCGATCTCGCGGAGCAAGGGCTCGCCCGGGCCAATCACAAGCGCGTCTACCGGCTGATGAAGGTCTACGGCCTGCTGCTGGAGAAGCACCGCGGGCAGCGTCCCGGCCGCAGCCATGACGGCAAGGTCGTGGTGATGCGCTCCGACCTGCGCTGGTGCTCGGACGGCTTCGAGTTTCCCTGCTGGAACGGCGAGATCGTCCGAGCCGCCTTCGTTCTCGATGCTCATGATCGCGAGGTCATCGCCTGGCGCGCCGCCACGGGCGCCGGGATCACCGGCTCCGACATCCGCGACATGATGCTCGAAGCCGTGGAGGTCCGCTTCGGCGGCGTCCGGGCGCCGCATCCCGTTGAATGGCTCTCGGACAACGGCTCGATCTACACCGCCCGCGAGACCCGCGTCTTCGCCGCGCAGCTCAACCTCGTCCCCTGCTTCACGCCGGTGGCGAGCCCCGAGAGCAACGGCATGAGCGAGGCGTTCGTGAAGACCTTAAAGCGCGACTACCTGCGCATCAGCCCCGTGCCTGACGCCAGCTCCGCGCTTGACCAGATCGCCGGATGGTTCGTCGACTACAACGAGAGCCATCCTCATTCAGGGCCTCGGATGCACTCGCCTCGCGAGTTCAGACGCGCCCATCAACTCGCCGAGGTGTCCGGTTAAACGGGGGCAATACCAGCAAGTGTCCGTATGTGTGCAGCGTGCGCACACAAGGATTGGCGTCGGAGGCGGGACGCCTCAAGGCTCAGGTAGCCGCGCATTTAGCGAT
>DASYVZ010000084.1:0-3375 GCA_035936515.1 Solirubrobacteraceae bacterium
AGGAGTGCCATCCAGATGAGATTCGCCACGCCGACGGCGAACATCACCAGCATGAGCGCCCAGCAGCAGCCGACGCAGAACGCCCCGTGGCGGGCGCCGAGCCGAAAACCCCCGCGCGCTCCGCGCGCATAGTGGCGCAGCAGGAAGGCTCCCGGGTGACGGCATTGGCGTAGGCAGGCCTCCTTCAGCGAGCTGAACTGGAAGGCGCCGGCGAGCGCGAGCACACCGCCACCGAGCACCCACTCGTGCGCGTGCAGCCAGGGACTCGACTGGATGGTCGCGTGGACGCCCGCATCCAGCAAGAAGGCCACGGCACCGAAGCCGGTCCAGACGAGCGCATAGCCCCCCAAGAATCCTGCCATCGCCGCCTGAGGCTGCGGCTGGGAAGCCGATGCCTGCGCGAACAGGCGGATCAGCGGCAGGCTCGATGGCAGCATCATGGCGGCGGTCATCGCCTGCCAGGCGAAGAGAGAAAGCGCCAACCCCAGCCAGAGCGAGCTTCCCTCGATGAGCGCGTCGTGATGCAGCGAAGCCACGCCGCCCGTCGCGTGCGCCGCGATCGCGAGCGCCCAGGCCCCAGCGATCGCCACCGCGACAGCCGCCGGCGCGCCGCCGAACCGACCGCGATGTGCCGGGGCCGCTGCTGTCATTCGGCCGGCTCGTGTATGAGCTTGTAGTCGGCTTGGATCGCGTTGCGGTTCTCGTAGGACCACTCCATGCCGTACTGCGGGAGTGCCACCTCGTGGGTCTCCGCGACGGCGACGTAGGCTGGCGAGCCCGGGACGGTGGAGAACAGGGAGTCGCGCAGCGTTGTCGTGCTCCCGTCCGGCCCGGTGTAGGGATGCATCGTCGAGGACAGGAAGTCGCCGACCTTCAGGACGCCGCCGCCGCCGTGGATCTCATGGCTGATCGGGGCTCGCTCGACGGCGAGGGTCTCCGCGACCAGACCGGCGAGGTCGCCCAGCGGCCCGCCGAGCTTTCCCTCGTAGGCGTCGACGATCGCCTCGGCCTGCTCGTCGCTGGCGCGGTCGTCGACGAAGAGGACCTGCTTCCAGCTGTTGGGCGTCAGGACGTTGCCGGGGATCAGGACGACTCGCACGAGGCTGAGGCCGCTGACGTCGATACCGCGGATCGTTCCGCGGTCGAAGTGGTAGGCGTTGAAGGCGTTGCACCAGCCCTCGTCGGGATCCACTCCGATCCAGCAGGGGCACAGCACCCCGCACGAGCACGCCTCGAGCAGCGTTCCCTCCAGGTCGTAGCCGGCGGTGGTGTCGATCTTCGCCATCGTGTCTTCCTTTCTTTCTGCGATGTCGTGCGTGTCAGTCTGCACTGCCATGGCGAGGATCTCCTCGCGCGAGAGCTGCCCGGCGAGCGTCGGATACGCGGCACGAATATGTGCCTCCGCTCGCCGGATGAGCTCGTCATCGGTTTCGCCCTGAACGCCGGTGCCGTCGTCGAACGTGATCGTGCGGGCCATGGTCGACAACGAGGCGTAAATCCGAGACGAACGATTCGTTCGCCCGCCGGCGGGGCGCCGCTCAGCTCACCGCGCAGCCGGGATTCGGCGCGTCGCGGTGGAATCCCGCGCCGCGTGGCGCAAAGAACGAAACCGTGAGGACGACCGGCTCGGCGCCGTTGTTCCTGAAGACCGTCGGTGGGTCGTCGCCGGTCTCGACGAACGCCTGTCCGGCGTGAAATGTCTCGGCGCTGCAGTCAGCTGAGTACAGCGTTCCTGCGCCCTGGCTGACGGCGATCACCGCGAAGCCGGGGTGACTGTGCCAACCGGTCGTGCCACCCGGCGCGATGGTGAGCGTGACGACCGAGATGTCCACGGGGTTCTTCGTCTTGAACTTGATTCGGTCGGCATTGACCTTCACGCGATCGGGCAGCGTGGCGCCGACGACGTGGGCGGTCGCCGTGACCCCCGCCGAGTCTGTGGCGAACGCGATCCCGACCGCGATCGTGAGTGCGGCCAGCGTCCCGCCTGCGATGAGCAACAGCGTCCTACTCTTCATCTGAACCCCTTCGGTCGACTGACACCGGCGTCGCGCTCTGACGTCGCTCGCCACGCCGGACGTGGGAGTGCGGCGTAAAATCCAGCGGAACGATTCGTTCGCGGAAGTGAGGCTCAGAGGCGCCAGGCCGGGCGGCCTGCGGGCGCTGGGAGGTACGCGCAGAACGTCCCCGTCCTGACCACCTCCGTGAGGTGTCTCGCCAGCGCCGGAGAGTTGTCCTCGATTCGCGCGATGGAGCTTCGGATCGACCGCGTGACGTTCACGCGTGCGCGCTCGCTGGGAGATCCCACGTCGCGATCGCGCCCGCCGAGGCCGACCGCGGCGGCCAGTTCTCGCTTGAGAGCGTCGAGCTCTTGCTCGAGGGTTGCCGCACGCTCGGGGTCGTTGAACGCACGGGCCTGCTCGACCTCCCCCTCGAGCTCTTCAAGGCGGCGCCGGTACGCCGTCTTCGCCGCCGCGTCGAGGGCTGCGCCGATCCCAGCGAGCCGCGAGACGCGCAAGCCTTGCTGCGCAGCCTGTGCCGCCGCGGTCGTAGCCGACTTGTCGCGCGGTCGCCCGCCGGCGGCGGCGACGAGGTCGAGGGCGTGCACCTCGACGCCCGGGTTGGCGAGCAGCCGCGCCAGATACTGCAGGCCCTTGCCGTCCTTCATGCGGAAGACGGCGCCTTCGTAGGCGATCGTCCAGAAATCACCGTCGAGGTGAAACAGGTACTCGGCCGGCACCGGTTGCTGCACCCGGGCCTGCTCCCTCACCACCCGTTCGAGCACAGCGTTGATCCCGCGCTCCCTGCAGATGAGCTCGGCCTCGCGCAGGAACTCGACGACACGGGCGCGGTCTGCGGGCGCGGCCCGCGCGCGCAGCATCCGAGCATGTTCGAAGAGGGTGAGCGCGATGAACGTCGGCGCCCTCATGCTCCTGCAAAGCGCAAGAGCCGCCTCGAAATGGCGCTCGGCGTCGTCCCAGCGCTGCATGGTCGCAGCCAGCATGCCGAGCCTGATGGCGACGGGCCCGCACGGCTGGTCGGCGATCGTGCTGACGTTTCGATCCGCGAACGGCGCCAGCAAGTCGTAGAGCTGCCGCGCGCGCCCGGCGTCGCCCGCGAGCGCGCACGCGTGGGAGAGCGCCACGATGCGCATGATCCACAACGCATCGCGTGGAAACGCGCCGACGTCCCCGCTCGTTTGCCGCTCGAGCTCGGCTCGTGCCTCCTCTTCGCGCCCGAGCTCGCTGTAGAGCAGCGGAAGCCGCCACGGCTGGATCCACGGATAGCGCCTGGTGAAGTTAAGCGCCGCTTCCTCGACTTCGGCGAGCCGGCCCTGCCCGTATCGCAGGGCAAACATCTGGGCGGCTTCGTACACCA
>DASYVZ010000085.1:0-5539 GCA_035936515.1 Solirubrobacteraceae bacterium
TAGAGGTTGCCCTCGAACTCGACCGTGACCTGGTCCTTGACCTTCAGCGCGCCCATCAGCGCCTTGAACTGCTTGATGCCGAAGTCGTTCTGGCTGAGCGTGTAGCTGCCGCTGATCTTGTCGCCGCTGACGTTGATCGGCACCGACACCTGCTGGCTGTTGCCGGCGATCGCGAGATCGCCCTTGGCCTCGCTGTCGGTCACCTCGCTCGAGGTGAAGGTGATCTGGTCCGTGCCCAGCACCTTTTCGTCGATGCTCTTCTTGATGTCGGCCTTGGCGTCGTCGTCGAGCGGCTTCGCCCCGCCCTCGCCCTTGATGACCTCCATCGAGTTGGGGTCCGCCGTGAGCTTGATCGAGGGGCTGTCGCCGCCCTCGACCGTGGCCTCCCAGCTCGTGACGCCGAGGGTGAGGTCGTGTCCCGCCTTCGCGGCCGCGCCCTCCCGGCCTGTCTTGACCATCAGCGATCCGTTGCTGGGTCCGATGGTGTGGCTTCCTTCGGGAATTGGCATACGTCGAACCTACCCGCATAGGTCCCGCCCACACATTGCCGGCGCTAGCCTGGATGCGCGATGTCCTGGTGCCAGCGCGAGATCACCCTGCAGGCACGCCCGCGCGGCGTGCACCTCGTGACGGACGAGATCGTCGACGGGCTGCCCGAGCTGCGGGACCTGAAGATCGGGCTCGCGCACCTGTTCATCCGCCACACCTCGGCGTCGCTGACGCTCAACGAGAACGCCTCGCCCGACGTGCGCCGCGACTTCGAGTCGTGGTTCAACCACGCCGTGCCGGAGGAGTTCGCGTGGACGCACACGCTCGAGGGCCCCGACGACATGCCGGCGCACGTCAAGGCTGCGCTCATGGGCTCCTCGCTGACGCTGCCGATCGCCGGCGGGCGCCTCGCGCTCGGGACGTGGCAGGGGATCTACCTCTGCGAGCACCGCGACCGCGGCGGCGCGCGCTCGCTGCTGGCGACGCTGTCGGGCGAGCCGGGCTGAGGAGGTCTACGCCGCGAACAGCGTGAGATCGGGCACGCGCTCGCCGCGCAGGACCGCAAGGTCGACCTCGACGCAGTCCAGCCCGCGCGCCTCGGCGAGGACCCGCGCCTGCGGCTTGAACGACTGCGCCGCGAGGATGCCGCGACACGCGCCCATCGCCGGGTCGTGGCGGATGCGCTCGAGGTAGCGCGTGAGCTGCTCGACGGCGTCGATGGTGGCGACGCGCTTGATCTCGACGGCGATCCAGCCGTCCTCGCCGTCGCGGCACATGAGGTCGACGGGCCCGATGTCGGTCGGCCACTCGCGGCGCACGAGCCGAAAGCCCTCGCCGCAGAACCGAGGCGACGCGGCGAGCGCCTCCTGCAGGTCGCGCTCGACGCCGTCCTTCTCCAGCGCGACCGCTTCGCCCATGTCATGAACGACGTCGCTGACGATCTCGGCGATGTCGATCTCCAGGCGGTCCTCGGTGGCGCCCGCGCGCTTGCGCACGACGATCCGAGTCGGCGGATCGCCCTCCTCCTCGATCACCGTCGGAGCCGTCATCCAGTTGCTCGGCTTGTAGCCGCCGCTGTCAGCGTGGACCATGAACGACCCGTCGGCCTTGACCATCAGCAGCCTCAGCGCCTCGGGCAGGACGGCGTTCAGGCGGCCGCTGTAGCGGACCTCGCAACGGGCGACGATCAGACGCATGGCCCGGGCACCGTATCGGTCGCGCCGGACCGGTGGCTTCGCGTAGCGCTTTCGCTGCTCGGGTAGGGCTGAGGGCATGACCGCAAGGACGGCGGAGTACCTCGAGACCTACCTCCAGGATCATCGCGCGGGCGCCGAGATGGGCTTAGACCTCGCACGCCGCCTCGCCGACGAGAACCTCGGCACGCACCACGAGGACTTCCTCGTCGCCCTCGCGCAGGAGATCGAGGGCGACGTGGAGACGCTCGAGGAGATCATGGATCGGTTCGGGGTGTCCACGCCCGGCCTCAAGATCGCCGCCGCGAAGGTGGGCGAGCGGCTCGGCCGGCTCAAGCCCAACGAGCAGCTCACGGGCTACTCGCCGCTCAGCCGAGTGCTCGAGCTCGAGGGGCTGCGCGGCGGCGTGCAGGCCAAACTCGGGCTTTGGGACGCGCTTGCCGAGCTTGCCGAGCACGACGAGCGCCTCGACCCCGAGCAGATCGCCGCGCTGCAGTCCAAGGCCCAGAAGCAGCTCGAGGGGCTGCGCGAGCACAATCGCATCGCCGTGCGGGAGGCGTTCGTCGAGGGGTGAGCTGCGGCGGCGCCGCCGCGTCGCTACGCCGCCGGCAGCACGCGCGGCAGCTCGTCGCGCAGCCGCTCGAGCAGCCCCGCGACCTCTTCGTCGGGGGCCAGCCGCAGTGCTTGGTCGCACGCGTCGATCGCGTCGCTGATGCGATCGGTGCGCGCCAGCGCGTGCGCGTAGCGCGACCACGCAGTCGCGCTCTCGCCGTCGATCAGGGTGGCCTGCTCGCACGCCGTCACCTCGGCGCCGAGATCGCCCGCGAGGTGGTAGGCGAGCGCGAGGTCGAGCAGTCCGTCGACCGACGGCAGCAGCTCGCGCGCGCGCTCGAGCGCGCCGATCGCCCCCTCGCGATCCATCAACCGCAGGCGCAGGCGCCCGAGGCGCTCCCACGCGTCGGCGTCGCCGGTGCCGCGATCGACCGCGCGCTCGGCCGCCTCGGCGGCGAGATCGATCGCGCCCATGTCCTCGTAGATGCGCGCGGCGAAGCGGTGCGGTGCCGGACGGCCGTCCTCGTTACGCGCCCAGTCGCGCACGCAGCGGCCGGCGGCGTTGAGGTCGCCGGCCTGCCAGAAGGCGAGCGTCAGCAGCCGCAGGACGGTCGTGTTCGCCGGGTCGGCGTCGCGCGCATAGATGAGCCGCTGCGCGGCGAGCGCGTGGTTGCCCTCGAACGTCGCATGCTGGGCGGCGGTGAGGAAGCGCTCGACGCGGTCGGCGGCGGCGTCCGGCTTTGAGAAGTCGACGAACTGCAGCGTCCCGGCGGGCACCGTGCGCACGCCGATGTTGAAGCCCACGCGCGCCCACTGCTGGACGTCGTCGCCGCCGCCGGTGAAGTAGATCCCGGTCACGCTGCCCACGCCCCACTCCGGGTAGGCGGCGCAGCGGGCATAGCGGTGCACGACGGAGTGGTCGGGCATCTGCGAGCCGAACGGGTCGTTGGCGGCTCGGTCCTCCGCCTGGGCGCGGGCACGCTGCTGGGCCTCGTAGGCGCGTCGTCCCTCCTCGGCGCGCGCCTCGCGCGCCGCCGCGGCGCTCACCTTGACCGCGTTGCGCGACACCTTGCCGCCGCGCGATCCCTCCGCCAGCCGTTCGAGCTGGTCGGCCGCCTCGTTGATCGCCTTGAGGTGGCGCTCGTGCTCGAACTGCCTGCCCGGGGGCGCGATGTCCGGGTGCCAGATCTTCGCCTGTCGGCGCCGCGCCAGCTGCACCTCGCGCTTGTCGAACGGCGGCTGGAGCTCCAGGAGCAGGAGCGATTGCTCGATGTCGAGGACGCCTGGCATGAACGCACGAGAGTAGCGCCGGGGAGCGCCTGGGGAGGTGGCGCGGCTGCGCCCTGCCGGCGCTTGCAAGCGGCAGCGTGCAAGGAGGTCGAACACTGCGCGGCGACGGCGCATCGCGGTTGTGCATGAAGGATTGACACCCGGACCGGCCGCCTGTGCTCGAGGGTCATTCATTCATGTATCCCGTGAAGCATTGACCTGCGAAGGCAACGGCCGCGCCCAAGTGTCACTCGTTCATGCGCTCCGGCGGTCGCGCCACGAGCATCTCGGAGCGTCGGGATCCGACTCCTTCAGAGATTGTCGTTCGCGGCGCCGCTGGGCCGCGATCCTGAGCCGGCCGGAAGTAGGCCGGCCCCGAGGCCTACGTCACCAGCTTGCGCTCGAGCGCCCGGATCGCCAGGCGCCACATGACGACCCCGAACAGCACGATCGCGCCCACGTGCGCGACGTCCGTCCAGCCCTCCCAGCCAAACGACGCGTGGCGGACGAGCTCGACCGTGTGGTGCAGCGGGTTGAAGTTGCCGGCGATCTGGGCCCACTGCGGCAGCCCCGACAGCGGAAAGAACGTGCCGGCCACGAGGAACGTCGGCGTGATGACGGTGCTCGTGACGTAGTTGAAGTTGTCGATCGACTTCAGCAGCCCGGCGATCATGATCCCGAAGGCCGCCCAGCCGAAGCCGCTGACGAACGCGATCGCCGGCACGACGAGCATGTCGATCCGCGGATCGAGGCCGAACACCATCGCCACGAGCAGCGGCACGCAACCGTAGGTTCCGGCGCGGATCGCCATCCACAGCGCCTCCCCGGTGACGATCTCCTCGGTGTCGACGGGCGCGGCGAGGATCGCGTCGTAGGTGTGCTGAAACGAGTACTTGACGAACGTCCCGAACATCGCCGGGAAGACCGACGAGAACAGCACCGCGGTGGCGACGACGCCGGTGCCGACGAAGTCCACGTAGTCATAGCCCGCCACCCGCGACACCAGCGTGCCGAAGCCGAAGCCGAAGGCCAGCAGGTAGATCGTCGGGTCGATCGTCGACGAGAAGGTCGTCGAGCGCCAGTAGGAGCCGAAGTTCGTGATCTCGCGGACGAGCACGCCGCGGATCGCCGCCGGCTCGAGGCGGCCGATGCGACCACTCCGTCCGCGCCGCGGCGGTCCGCCCACCGCGATGTCAGCCACCTGAGCGGCCATCACGCCACCTCCTCGCCGGTCAGCAGCACGAAGACGTCCTCGAGGTTCGCCGTGCGCCGCACGCCGTCGGGCAGGTCGCCGTTGCGACGCTCGACGCCCATCAGCGCGACGCTCGTGCCGGTGCGCCGCGTGCGCAACCCCGTTGCCGCCGCCTCGCGCTCGGCCTCGGCCAGCCGCGCGGGCGGCCCGTAGACCTCGAGCACCTCGCGCCCTGCGTGCTCGCGCACGAGCGCCGCCGGCGGTCCGCTCGCGACCGCCTTGCCGTGGGACATGATCGTGACCGTGTCGGCGAGCCGCTCGGCCTCCTCGATGTAGTGCGTCGACATGAGGATCGAGGTGCCCTCGCTGCGCAGCGCGTCGATCAGCGCCCACAGCTCCTGGCGCACCTGCGGATCCAGGCCGACCGTCGGCTCGTCGAGCAGCAGCAGCCGCGGGCGGTGCACGAGCCCGCGCGCGATCAGCAGCCGCCGGCGCATCCCGCCCGACAACTCGTCGACCTTCGCCTTGCGCCGGTCCTCGAGCTTGGCGAGCTTCAGGGCGCGCTCGACGGCGTCGGCACGCTCGCCGCGCCCCAGCCGGTAGAGGTGCGCGAAGACGCGCAGGTTCTGCTCGACGGTCAGCGTCGTGTCGAGGTTGTCGAGCTGCGGCACGACGCCCATCTCGGCGCGCGCGATCTTCGACTCCCCCGGCAGCCTGCGGCCCAGCACCTCGATCTCGCCCGCGTCCGCGATGACCTGCGCGGTGAGCATCTTCATCGTCGTCGACTTGCCCGCGCCGTTGGGCCCGAGCAGGCCGACGCACGTGCCCTCGGGCACGTCGAGAT
>DASYVZ010000086.1:0-4388 GCA_035936515.1 Solirubrobacteraceae bacterium
GCTCGCTGCTCGTGCGCCACGCGCCGGCGGCCGTCGCGGACGCCTTCTGCGCCGCGCGACTGGCCGGCGACGGCGGGCTGCAGTACGGCACCCTGCCGGCGGGCGTCGACACGCAGGCGATCATCGCGCGGCACACCCCGCCGTCCGGTTGACGCGCAAATGCGGCCGCCGCCTGGGCGGATCGCCCGCGCGCGCATGACAAGATCCCCCGATGCCCGGCGGCCCGTCGATCCAGCTCATGCGCGTGTTCGGCATCCGCATCGGCGCGAGCCCGAGCTGGTTCGTCATCCTGTTCATCTTCATCTACCTCGCGTCGGACTACTTTCGCGACGTGCTCGGCGGGTCGGTCACCGAGGCCTACCTCGTCGCGGTCGCCGCCGTGATGCTGTTCTTCGTCTCGCTCGTGATGCACGAGCTCGGCCACGCGCTCGTCGCACGCCGCGAGGGGATCGGGATCAGCGGCATCGACCTCTGGCTGTTCGGCGGGGTGGCGAAGATGGCGCGCGACAGCACGTCGCCGGGCGCGGAGTTCAGGATCGCCGTCGCCGGGCCGCTCGTGACGCTCGTCGTCGTGGCGATCTGCTTCGGCCTCATGGCGCTCGTGCAAAGCGGCTCGGCGCTCGAGGTCGCACGGCTCGCGGGCGACGCGGAGGCCTCCCCGACGCTCGCGCTGCTGGGCATGCTCGCGACGGTCAACGCGTTTCTGCTCGTCTTCAACCTCATCCCGGCGTTCCCGCTCGACGGCGGCCGGATCGCGCGCTCGCTCGTCTGGCGCATCACCGGCGACCGCAACCGCGCGACGCGCGCCGCGGGACGGATCGGCGAGTGGTTCGCCTACCTGCTGATCGGCATCGGCATCTTCCTGGCGGCGCGCGGCAGCCTCTTCAACGGGCTGTGGCTGGCGGTGATCGGCTGGTTCATCGCCACGTCGGCCCGCGCCGCCGTCGTGTCGACGGCCTTCACGGAGCGCATCGACGGCATCACCGTCGCCGACATCATGGATGCCCAGCCGGTGTCGATGCCGGCCCACACCCCGCTCTCGCAGGCCGAGGACGAGTACTTCCTGCGCTACCGGTACGAGTGGTTTCCGGTCGTCGACGAACGCAACCACTTCCTCGGGGTCGTACGCGAGCCGCGCCTGCACGAGGAGATCGTCGCCGGGCGCCCGGCACTCGAGGTCCGCGAGCTGGTCGAGACCGGCGACGCGGCGTCCTGGCGCGTGCGCTCCGACAGCCCGCTCGAGGCGCTGCTCGGCGACGAGCAGCTGCGGGCGCGCGGCGCGCTCATGGCAGTCGACGCCGACGGCGTCCTGCGCGGAATGGTGACGCTCGACCAGGTGCGCCGCGCGCTGAACGCCGCGCTGCCGCAGCGGCTGGCCTGAACGCGCGCCGGTGGTCGCCCGGCTCGGCGATTGGCCGGGAGAGCCACGGGATATAGTCGCCAGCTTGCCCGCACACGATGTCCTCATCATCGGCGCCGGCCTCGCCGGTCAGCGCGCCGCGTTGGCCGCCGCGGAAGCCGGCGCCAGCGTCGCGATCATGAGCAAGGTCCATCCGGTCCGCTCGCACTCGGTCGCCGCCGCCGGCGGGATCAACGCCGCGATCGCGATCGACGACGACTGGACCGAGCACGCCTACGACACCGTCAAGGGGTCGGATTTCCTCGGCGACCAGGACGCGATCGAGATCATGTGCAGCGAGGCGCCCGACGAGGCGATGCACCTCGAGCACATCGGGGTGACGTTCCACCGCAACGAGACGGGGGAGCTGGACCTGCGCGCGTTCGGCGGCGCATCGAAGAAGCGCACGGCGTACGTCGCGGACATCACCGGGCAGGCGATCCTGCACGTCCTCTACGAGCAGCTCATGCGCCACGAGGCCACCGTCGAACGCTACGAGGAGTGGTTCTCGACCTCGCTCATCCTCGACGACGCCGGTCACTGCAAGGGCGCCGTCGCACGCGACATCCGCTCGGGCACGATCGAGATCTTCAACGCGAAGTCGGTGATCCTGTGCAACGGCGGCAACGGACAGTGCTACAAGCCGACGACCAACGCGCTCATCTGCACGGGCGACGGGATCGCACAGGCCTACCGGATCGGGGCGCCGATCATGGACATGGAGATGGTCCAGTACCACCCCACGACGCTTGCGGAGAACGGCTTTCTCATCACCGAGGGCGCGCGCGGCGAGGGGGCGCACCTGCTCAACTCCGAGGGCCGGCGCTTCATGGAGGACTACGCGCCCAGCAAGATGGAGCTCGCTTCGCGCGACGTCGTCTCGCGGGCCGAGCAGACGGAGATCAACGAGGGCCGCGGCGTCGGCGCGGACGGGCAGGGCCTCTACCTCGACATCACGGTCGTGCCGCGCAAGCGCGTGCTCGAGGCGCTGCGCGAGATCGTCAACATCGGGCGTGACTTCGCCGGCACGGACATCACCCGCGAGCCGATCATGATCCGTCCGGGGCAGCACTACATCATGGGCGGCGTGAGAACCGACGTCGACGGGCGCACGCCGATCGCGGGGCTCTACGCCGCCGGCGAGGTCGCGTGCGTATCGGTCCACGGCGGCAACCGGCTCGGCGCGAACTCGCTGCTGGACACGCTCATCTTCGGCCGCCGCTCCGGCGAGCACGCGGCGCAGCGCGCCAAGGAGCTGCCGATGCCGCACGCCCCGACGTCCCGGCTGCGCGAGGACGCCTCCGCGCTCGAGGAGATCATGGCGCGCCCGCGCGAGGGGCGCCGGGTGTCGGAGATCAAGGACGAGCTCGGCACGACGATGAACGAGTACGTGGCCGTCTACCGCGACGAGGACGGTCTCACGAAGGCGCACGAGATCGTCCACCGGCTCAAGGACGAGTCCGCCACAGCCTACATCGACGACGGTGGCCGCGTCTTCAACCAGGACGTGCTCGCCGCGCTGGAGGTCGGCTACATGCTCGACTGCGCCGAGGCGACGATCGTGTCGGCGCTCGAGCGCAAGGAGTCGCGGGGCGCGCAGTACCGCCTCGACTACCCCGACCGCGACGACGACGAGTGGCTCAAGCACATCAACGTGACGCGCGGCGACGACGGGGACCCGGAGATCTCCTACTCCGACGTGACGATCACGAAATGGCAACCCGAAGTGAGGAAGTACTAGGTGACGTATGGCTGAGTACACATTGAGACTGCGCCGCTACGACCCCGACTCCGGTGAGGCCGCCTACTGGGAGGAGCACACGGTCGAGCTCGAGCCGCACCGCTCGGTGCTCGAGGGCATCCTCCAGGCCAAGAATCGCCACGACGGCTCGATCGCCATCCGCTGCTCGTGTCGCGCGGCGATCTGCGGCTCCTGCGGCGTGCGCATCAACGGGCAGCCCGACCTCGCCTGCCACACCCATCTCGACCGCGCTGCGAAGCACTCCGAGGACGGCGTCATCGAGGTGGAGCCGATGGGCAACATGCCGGTCATCAAGGACCTCATCGTCGACATGGAGGCCGTGCACTGGAAGAAGATCCGCCGGGTCACGCCGTGGCTGATTCCCAAGCAGCCGGTGCCCGAGCGCGAGTACATCGTGCCGCGCGAGAACATGGTCGACGTCACGCAGTCGATGGCGTGCATCCAGTGCGGCGCCTGCGTGTCGGACTGCCTGTCGATGGAGGTCGATCCCGAGTTCATCGGCCCGGCGGCGCTGGCCAAGGCCTATCGCTTCGTCGGCGACCCGCGCGACGACCAGCACCGCGAGCGCCTCGAGGACCTGGCCGAGGACCCGCACGGCATCTATGACTGCACGCACTGCTTTCAGTGCATCGACGCCTGCCCCAAGGACGTCGCGCCGATGAGCCAGATCATGCGCCTGCGCCGCCGCGCCGGCAACGACTTCGACATCGAGGACCGCAACAACGGCGAGCGCCACGAGGCGTCGTTCGTGTCGCTCGTCAAGCAGTACGGGCTGCTCAACGAGGCCGAGCTGCTGCCGCGCTCGTACGGCGGCGACACGCCGCTGGCGAAGTTCAAGCCCGCGGCGGCGGCGGAGCTCGCCAGCTCGCTGCCGGTGATCGCCAAGGCGCTGCTGCGGCGCAAGGTGACGCCGGCGACGGTCCTCAAGCCGCACAAGCTTCCCGCTGCCGACCGCAAGGCCGTCAAGCGCATCTACGACGAGGTCGAGAACCGCGACGAGCGATTGGAGTTCAACATCTACATCTCCGGCCGCGACGAGGATCTGGCATGACTGCGGGCCATTGCTCGCCCATCGCCTGCTCTGTGCCTCGACGCGGAAGCTCGCGATGAAGGTCGCCTATTGGCCCGGCTGCGTGTCGCGCGGCTTCACGCCCGAGCTGCACGGCTCGATGGCGAAGGTCGCACCGCTGCTGGACATCGAGCTCGTCGCGCTGGACCGCGCCTCGT
>DASYVZ010000087.1:0-4093 GCA_035936515.1 Solirubrobacteraceae bacterium
GAGGTCGGCGCGCACGAGCGCGGGGTGACCGGCGGCGAGCGCCGCCCGCAGCAGCTCGCGGCCGGTGCCCGCGTCAGAGCTCGTGCGCCACTGCGCGGGGATCCCGAGGTGCGCGCAGAGCTCGAGCTCCAGCGACGGCGCGCGGCCCTCGACGTCGATCGTCGGCACGGCGGCCTCCGCGATGCGCACGCGCAGGTCCAGGCCGCCGGAGAAGCCGAAGACCGCCCCCTCCGACAGCGGCTCGGGCGCGTAGGAGAGCCTGAGGTGCTCGAGGAGGTCGCGCAGTGCGCCGCTGGCGGCGTGATCGGCCACGCGGTGGCGCAGGTCCGGGGCGATCAACGGCGACGACAGCGTCATCGACCGGCGCCCGCCTCACGCGAGAACTCCGTCAGCTCGCCGTGCATGCCCCCTGGGCGTTACTTACACCTGAACACTGTTCATTGGTCCGGCGTGCCGACGAGCGCGTCGAAGAGGCGATCCAGCGTCGCCTGCGGGTCGCTGGTCAGCCCCGTGTGCACCTGCGAGGGCTGGATGACCGTGGAGGCGGGGGCGACGACCCAGCCGAAGCGCTCGGACGCCGGCAGCGCGGCCAGCGCGCCGGCGGAGGGCTCGCCGCAGACGACCGCCCGGATCGCGTCGACGCTCGCGCGCAGCGCCGCGACGTCGAGATCCGCCGACAGCGCCGCGAGGCGCCCCTCGTCGACCTGTGCGCGCATGTCGAGAAAGTCGCGCTGGCGGCAGAACACGACGACGCCGGCGTTGAGCCGCTCGCCGCGTTCGACGCGCGGCACGACGCGCAGGATCGCGTAGGCGAAGGGGACGTCAGCTGCGGGCATCGGCGATGTCCTTCAGGAAGGAGCGGGGGCGGCCGAGGCGCTCGACGAGAAACGCGGCGAGGTCGGCGCGGCGGGTCGTCGGGTTGACGCCCAGCCATGGCGCCGGCACGCGTGCGATCGTCTCCCCGACCGCCGACAGCGCGCGGCTGCCGAGGCGTTCGTCGGCCTCGTCGATCGACCCCGCGAGCGACAGCAAGACGTGCTGGTCGAGCATCGGGACGGTTTCGTGGGCCGTGAGCGTCAGCGAGCGCTCGCCGTGCTGGCGAAAGAACGCCGCGCCGTGGTCGATGAGCCAGATCCGCCGGCCCCAGACGAGCAGGTTGGGGTTGCGATGCGTGCGGTCGACGTTCGTGACCAGGGTGTCGAACCAGACGATGTCGGCGGCGAGCTGCGGATCGATCGCGGCGCCGGGCGTGTAGGGCAGGGCGCCGGGCAGGAAGTCCATTCCGAGGTTGAGGCCCGGGCTGGCCTGGATGAGGTCCTGGATCTCGGGGTCGGGCTCGGCGGCGGCGAGGGCCACGTCGATGTCGACGACGACCAGCTCGGGGACGGGCAGACCGAGCGCACGCGCGAGCTCGCCCGCCACGACCTCCGCCACGAGCGCCTTGTCGCCCTGACCGGCGCCGCGGAACTTCGTCACGTACATCCCGTCGTCGTCGGCCTCGACGAGGCCCGGCAGCGAGCCGCCCTCGCGCAGGGCCTCCACGTAGCGGGTGGCGGTGACGGTGCGCAGCGGGTCGATCATCGGCGCGCAGCTTGGCAGGCCGGTGCCCCTGGAGCACCTCCGCGCTGGCGCGGTCGGTGCCGCGAGCGCCCGGCGCCGCGGGTCGCGGCGCCGTCAGCGGCCGAGACCCGGCATCTGCGCCAAGTCGCGGCCGCTCAGCTCGGGCTGCGCCTCTGGCCGGCCCGGCACCCGCGCAGCCAAGCCGGTGGGGTTCTCCTCGTCATCCAGCGCACCCGCGTCCGAGAGCGAGAACGCCATGACGACGTGGGGCAGGCCGACTGCCAGAAACGAATGGCTGGCGACCTTCCCGCTGGTCTTGGAGACGGCGACGACGTCGGTGAGGGCCAGGAAGCTGCGCTCGCTGCTGTTCAGGGCGTCTGAGACGCGCTGCACCTCGGGCAACGTCATCGTGCCGATGATCGCGTATTCGGAGGTGTCGATGTAGATCCGCTCGGTCGTGATCTTGGGCGCGTATGGGGACATGGCCGTCACATCGGCATCTGTCGCGCGCTGCTAAAGCCGCCTGCAGAAACCGGGACGGCTGTTCGCCGCGGACGCCAGAAAACCCCCGACGCCGGGCTTTCTGGACGCCCGATCGGCCGGGTGGCTACTTGATGAACAGCACCTCGGAGTACTTCGGCAGCGGCCACAGATCGTCGGCGACGAGCCGCTCGAGGCGGTCGGCCACCGCGCGGACGCCGATCATCGCGGTGAGGACGGTGTCGCGGAAGTACTGCGCCAGCTCCAAGCCCTCCAGACCCGGATCCTCGTTGGCCTTCTCGAGCGCGACGATCGCCTCGTGGAACTCCGCGATCAGCGGCGCGAACTCGTCGATCAGGCCCTCGCGGCCCGAGGCGATGAGCTCGTTGAGGTGGCGTACCGCTGCCGGCAGCAGCATCGTCCGGGCGATCGTGGCGGCGGTCTCCGCCTCGATGTTGACCTTCGTCCCGTACTGCTCGACTCCGACCTCGTAGCGCGCCTCGAGCTCGCGCTCGGACAGGACGCCGTACTTGCCCATGACCTCGACGGTCTGCTCCTCGACGAACCACGGCAGCGCGTCGACCGTCGAGCGCAGGTTGTACAGCCCCCGCTCCTCGGCCTCGGTGTGCCACTCGTCGGCGTAGTTGTCGCCGCCGAAGACGATCTGCTTGTTGGCGTCGTAGGCCTCCTTGACGACCGCGACGACCGCCTCGTCGAGCGACGTGCTGTCGGACAGCTTGGCCTCCAGCGCGTCGGCGAGCTCCTCGATCGCCTCGGCGGCGATCGTGTTGAGCACGGTGTTCGGGAAGCCGAGCGAGGAGCTCGAGCCGAGCGTCCGAAACTCGAACTTGTTGCCGGTGAAGGCGAACGGCGAGGTCCTGTTGCGGTCGCCGCCGTGCAGCGGCAGCGGCGGCAGGACGGGCGTGCCGAGGCCGAGGAAGCCGTTGCCGGACTCGACGGCGGCATCGCCGGCGGCGATCGCGTTGAAGACCTTCTCGAGCTCGCCGCCGAGGAACACCGAGATGATCGCCGGCGGCGCCTCGTTGGCCCCGAGGCGGTGGTCCTGGCCGACGTTCGCGACCGAGGCCCGCAGAAGTGCCTGGTGCTTGTTGACGGCCTTGACGACCGCGGTGCAGAAGAACAGGAACTGGATGTTCTCGCTCGGCGTCTCGCCCGGCTCGAGCAGGTTCGAGCCCGCGTCGGTCCCCATCGACCAGTTGTTGTGCTTGCCCGATCCGTTGACGCCCGCGAACGGCTTCTCGTGCAACAGGCAGACCAGGCCGTAGCGGCGCGCGATGTTCTGCAGCAGCTGCATCGTCAGCTGCTGGTGGTCGCAGGCGACGTTCGAGTTCTCGAAGATCGGGGCGATCTCGTACTGGTTGGGCGCGACCTCGTTGTGGCGCGTCTTGACCGGCACGCCGAGCTTCGCGAGCTCGCGCTCGGTCTCCATCATGCACGCGAGGATCCGCTCGGGGATCGAGCCGAAGTAGTGCTCGTCGAGCTCGTGGCCCTTCGGCGGCTTGGCGCCGAACAGGGTACGCCCGGTGGTGATCAGGTCGGGGCGCTCGTAGTAGTACTGCTCGTCGATCAGGAAGTACTCCTGCTCGGGCCCGACCGTGGTGAACACGCGCGTGGCCTCATCGTCGCCGAGCAGGCGCAGCGCGCGGATCGCGGCGTTCGACAGGGCATCCATCGAGCGCAGCAGCGGGATCTTCGTGTCCAGCGCCTCGCCGGTCCACGACACGAACGCGGTCGGGATGCACAGCAGCGCGCCGTTGGGGTTCTCGAGGATGAACGCCGGCGACGTCGGGTCCCAGGCCGTGTAGCCACGGGCCTCGAACGTCGCGCGGATGCCGCCGGTCGGAAACGATGAGGCATCGGGCTCGCCCTGGATGAGCTCCTTGCCGGAGAACTCGGCGATCGCGTTGCCGTCGCCGGTCGGCGTGTAGAAGGAGTCGTGCTTCTCGGCGGTCATGCCGGTGAGCGGCTGGAACCAGTGCGTGAAGTGCGTGGCGCCCTTCTCGAGCGCCCAGCCCTTCATCGCCTGCGCGAC
>DASYVZ010000088.1:0-2162 GCA_035936515.1 Solirubrobacteraceae bacterium
AGCGCCAGGGTCGCCGGGCAGGTCCGCTACCACGGCCAGGATCTGTATGCCGGCGACGTCGACCCGGTCGAGGTGCGCAAGCGCATCGGCATGGTCTTCCAGAAGCCCAACCCGTTTCCCAAGTCGATCTACGACAACATCGCCTTCGGGCCCCGCGTGGTCGGCATGAAGGACGACATGGACGAGATCGTCGAGCGGGCGCTGACCCGCGCCGCGCTGTGGGACGAGGTCAAGGACCGCATGAAGACCAACGCGTTCGGCATGTCCGGCGGCCAGCAGCAGCGCCTGTGCATCGCGCGAGCGCTCGCCACGGAGCCGGACGTGCTGCTCATGGACGAGCCGTGCTCGGCGCTGGACCCGATCTCCACGGGCCGCATCGAGGACCTCATGCTCGAGCTCAAGGAGGAGGTGTCGATCGTGATCGTCACGCACAACATGCAGCAGGCCGCGCGCGTGTCGGAGATGACCGCGTTCTTCACGGTCGAGCTCGACGAAGGCGGAAAGCACCGCACAGGCCGAATGGTCGAGTACGACGCGACGGAGCAGGTGTTCACCAACCCGAGCGATCCGCGCACCGAGGCGTACGTGACCGGCAAGGTGGGGTAGATGACCGAGACGACCCGGCGCCGCTTCCAAGATGAGCTTCAAGCGCTCGAATACAGCGCCCTCGGGGGTCTGGACCTCGTGTGCGGCCAGCTCGACCGCGTGCTCGAGGCGCTCGAGCACCAGGACGTCGAGCTCGCGCAGTTCGTGATCGCCGACGACGATCGCCTCGACGGCCGCTACCTCGAGGTGCACCAGGGCATTCTCTCGCTGCTCGCGCTGCAGGCGCCGGTGGCCGGCGACCTGCGGCTCGTCGCTGCGCTGCTGCACCTCATCAAGCACGTCGAGCGGATGGGCGACCAATGCGTCAACGTCGCGAAGCTGATCCCGCTCTGCGGCCACGAGCCACCCGTGCAGACGGAGATCCTCTCCAAGCTCATCTCGATGGGGCAGGCCGCGCGCGCCGAGGTCGTGCAGTGCAAGCGCGCGTTCGCCGAGCGCAACGTCGCGATGGCCGAGGACCTCGTCGAACGCGACCGTGACGTCAACCGCCTCAACCGCGAGGTGTTCCGGATCGCCGTGGAGGTCGGCGACGACCTCGACACCCGCGAGTGGGCGATGACGATGATCCTCGTCGCGCGCGCGTTCGAGCGCGTCGGCGACAACGCCGTCGACATCGGCGAGCAGACTGCGTTCGTCGTCACCGGCCTGTTTCGCGAGTTCACCGACGCCACGCACGCCGGCCGCCACTGATCGTCCGCCCGCGCTCGCGTGAGCCGCCGGAGCGCCACCGCGTCGCGCTTGATGTCTCCGGCGCCACCTAGACTCAAGATGTGATGAGCGACACGAACCCAGTCGCGCCGCAGCTCAGCCTGCGGGTGGCCGTCATCGACGCGGACTCCGGCTTCGTGCGGGTCCTGACCAAGCGCCTGGAGCGGCTGGGCTCCGAGCACCGCGTGCTGACCAGCGCGATCGGCGTCGACCGCCTGGTCTCGATGCGCCTCGACGCGCTCGTCGTCGACGTCGCGCTGCTCGGGCCGCAGGCGTGGGATTACCTCGCGCGCGTGGCGGCGGCGCTGCCGGCGCTGCCGGTCATCGTCTGCACCGGGCAATCGACCGTTGCGCAGCGCGTGCGTGGCCTGCGGCTGGGGGCCGACGACTGGTTGACCAAGCCCTGCCACCCCGAGGAGCTCATCGCCCGCATCGAGGCCGTCGCGCGGCGCCGGCGCCAGGGCGCGGGCGGCGGGGAGATTGTCGCGGCGGGTGAGATCGAGGTGCGCCCCGACCAGTTCCAGGCGTTCGCCAACGGCCGCTCGATCGACCTCACCCGGCGCGAGTTCGAGCTCATCGCGCTGCTGTCCTCCGCCGCCGGCCGCGTGCTCGAGCGCGAGGAGATCTACCAGCGCGTGTGGGGCTACACGATGGCCCACGGCGATCGCTCGGTCGACGTCTTCGTGCGCAAGCTGCGCGGCAAGCTCCAGCAGGCCTCACCAGACTGGGAGTACATCCACACGCACTTCGGCGTGGGCTACCGCTTTGCTGCGGTCCCGGCCGGCGGGGATCTGGCGGAGCCGGCGGCTGCCGCGAAGCCCGACGGCGCGCCGTCGCCCGCCGCACCG